>JAPLPI010000115.1 GCA_026400305.1 Alphaproteobacteria bacterium
GTCAGGATGATGGGCGCACCGAACTGACCTTCATCGATCAAATTCTTGGCGGCCTTGTAGAAACTGTCCAGCCCGATGGTCCAGTCGCCCAGCGTCTTCTCCCCGCCCAGGTCGTAATAGTCGGCACGCTCGGCTCGAGGCGTGCTGTTTAGGGTGCCGGTTGCCGCCGCGGTGGTGTTGTTGAACAGCTCGATGCTGGAACTGGCCACCAGTTCGAACGGCGGCGGCGAGAAGTAACGCGCATAGCCGGCGTGAATGGTGAGGGTGTCGGTGGGTTTCCACACCGCATTGGCGCGCGGGCTGAGCTGGTTTTCGGCGTCGTAAGCCGAGAAGGCGTCGTAACGCAGGCCGTAATTGAACGTGAGGTTGTCGGTGAGCACCCATTCGTCCTGGGCATAGAGACCGTAATTATAGCCATGCTTGCTGCCATTGTCGGCAATCGTCAGCGGCACGATTGAAGTCTGGTAGGTTTGTGCCGGATCGGTGCAACGCGGATTGGGATTTTCGATGCCGCCCGGCGCCGTCGCCAGAACCCGCGATGAGGTGCGCGAGAGCGCATCATCGTCCTGGTACAGGATGCCGAAGCGGATGGTGTGGCCGGTAAAGGCATGCCAGGCACCTTCAGCCTGCAGGCCATAAGCGGTGTCGCGCTTGTAGGCGGTCTGGGCGTTGCCGTTATAGAGAATGTCTCCGATGTTATCACTCGGCGTGAAAAACAGGCTGGAATAACGCCCGAAGAACGACACTTGGTAATCCAGCTTCTCCGTCGAATGCAGGTAGCTCAGGATGCTGTAATGGGTGATCTCGCGCTGGCGCTCATCGAGATTTTCAGACGCAAAGTCGGCGGCGCCATTGGCGTTCAGCAGAAAGTTGCCGCTGGCGGGGTTCTGCGGGCCCAGCCCCACGATCTCGTCCAGTCCGGTGGGGTGCAAGCCGAGGCGGTTTGGAATCTGGAAGATTGCGTTGGAGGTGCCCAGCACCGCGCTGACGCTGCTGTTGTTGTCAACAATGTCCTGCAGATAGGCGAAGCCGTGATACTGCTGGGTTCGGTCGTGACGCGGATTGCTGCGGCCGTCGGGCGCCTCGATGCCCAGCGTGTTGGTGGTGTAATCGCCTGACACGAAATAGTTGAAATTCCTGGACGTGCCGCCATAGGCGAAGGACGGCGACACGGTGGAATGGCTGCCGCCATACATGCTGACCGCGCCGCCATCCTCGAACACGCCGCTCTTGGTCTGGATGTCCACGATGCCGGCAGTGTGCAGGCCATATTCGGCGGGCAGGGCGCCGGTGATCAGGCGTACCGACTCCGCCAGCCTTGGATCGAGCGTCTGGCCGAACACCGAAATGCCTTCCGGCAGGATGATGCCGTTCAGCCGGTACTGCAGGCCGTTATGCTCGCCGCGGATGTGCAGCTGGCCGAAACTGTCCTGCGCCACGCCGGGCATCTGGAGCACCACGGAATTGAGCTGGGCATTGTCGCCGCCGGGCTGGTTCTGAATATCCCTGGCGGTGACGGTGTAAGTGGACGCGCCGGTCTGGGTCTGGATGCCGTTGCGGGCAGCGGCCAGTTTCTTGGCGGTGACGGTGACGGTTTCGGTGGCTTCCTGTGCCACTGCCGATGCTGTCAGCAGCACGGCGGTACCCAATAGCAATAAAGAACGAAACAGCATGGCGAGCTCCGAATGGAAAAAATGCACGCCGGGGCGTGCCGGGGCGGCGCAAAAGGGCCGCACGCAATTGTTCTGGAAATTAGCGGCGAGGTGGCGCGCGGCTGTGCCAGGAAAAGGCCCGGGCAGAGCTGGGCGTATGGCCGGGCAGTACGGTGAACTGCGCCGCAGCGTAGATCAGGCCGATCAGGGCGGCCGAAGCCAGAGGCGCGACGAAGATGCCGGCATGGGCCAGTTCCTGGCACAGGCGGCATTGGTCGATCGGTTGCTGGGCCTTGAGCGGCGCCTTGAGCGGTGAGACCTGGGAATCTTGGTTGACCGCCAACGTCTGAAGCGGCGCATGGATATGGCTCTGGACCGCCAGGCTCTGAAGGAAGAAGGCCAGCAGCGCAAACGCCGTCCCCCACCGCTTGAAGGGTGATGTTTTCAACGTGGAGCCGGGAACAGTACGGGCCATGGACTGCAAAATAGGCAAATCGCCATCGGGGTACAATGGAACGAAGGAGGTATCCGGATGGGCCAAAGCTATTGAGAAATACTCTTAATCGTGGAAACTTCCTAAGAGGCGACATATAAATTGCGAATTAGTCGCAAATGTAAATGTGATCCTTAAAACCCCATTAATCCGCCGCTTGACCACCAGAGGCACGGTGGGTATAAGCCGCCACCTTCCAGGGCAGGCCGTCTGCGGAAAAAACCGCAAAAACGCTGTTGGGAAGCCAGTTTAAATAGCTTAGACGCGCGACTCAGGTATCAAAACCTCAGTCCTCCGCAAGCTTCGGATCGGGAAGACATCCCGCGTCCGGTTTTTGTTTTCGTTTGCCTCGGCTGATCACCGGGCAACAAAAGGGAATTTGGAATGCCGACAGTCAATCAGCTCATTCGCAAGCCGCGCGGCTCCAAGCCCAAGCGCAACAAGGTTCCGGCCCTGCAGCAGTGCCCGCAAAAGCGCGCCGTCTGCACGCGCGTATATACGACGACGCCGAAGAAGCCGAACTCCGCGCTACGCAAGGTCGCCAAGGTGCGCCTGACCAACGGCTTCGAAGCGTTGACCTATATTCCCGGCGAAGGCCACAACCTGCAGGAACACAGCGTCGTGCTGATCCGTGGCGGCCGCGTGAAGGATCTTCCCGGCGTGCGCTACCACATCATCCGTGGCGTTCTGGACACCCAGGGCGTCAAGGACCGCAAGAAGCGTCGTTCGCTCTATGGCGCCAAGCGTCCGAAGTAAGGAGATATAGATGTCCCGCCGCCACCGCGCTGAACGCCGCGAAATCACCCCCGACGCCAAGTTTGGCGATCTCGTGCTCGCCAAGTTCATGAACTCCCTGATGTATGACGGCAAGAAGTCCGCAGCCGAAGGCATTGTCTATGGCGCCTTCGACACCATCGCCGCCAAGACCAAGCAGGATCCAATCCAGATCTTCCATGATGCGCTGAAGAATGTTTCGCCCGCGCTTGAAGTCCGCTCGCGCCGCGTCGGCGGCGCCACCTACCAGGTTCCAGTCGAAGTGCGCACGGACCGTTCACGCGCCCTGGCCATTCGCTGGCTGATAACCGCCGCGCGCGGCCGCAACGAACCCACCATGCAGGGGCGCCTGTCGGGCGAACTGATGGACGCCGCCAACAACCGCGGCAGCGCCGTCAAGAAGCGCGAAGACACCCACAAGATGGCCGATGCCAATCGCGCCTTCTCGCATTATCGCTGGTAACGGACTCTAAAATGGCCCGCACAACCCCGCTCAATATGTATCGCAATATCGGCATTGCCGCGCACATCGATGCCGGCAAGACGACGACGACTGAGCGCATTCTCTATTACACCGGCAAGTCCCACAAAATCGGCGAAGTCCATGACGGCGCCGCCACCATGGACTTCATGGAGCAGGAACAGGAGCGCGGCATCACCATCACGTCCGCCGCGACGACCTGCTACTGGAAAGAACACCGCATCAACATCATCGACACGCCCGGCCACGTCGACTTCACGATCGAAGTCGAGCGCAGCTTGCGCGTGCTGGACGGCGCCTGCACCGTGTTCGACGGTGTCGCCGGCGTTGAGCCGCAGTCCGAAACCGTGT
>JAPLPI010000091.1 GCA_026400305.1 Alphaproteobacteria bacterium
TGGGGATATGGATGAACAGCCAGACTTCCAGAAGGCTGCGCAGGCGAATATGACGGCGCGCCTTGGCCAGGGTGGCGCTCTTTTCTTCCAGCAGGCTCAGCACCTGGTCAAGCGCCACAGCCTGCGGCCCGTCGGACATCCGAAGCCGCGCGCCATGCAGCACGCGCTGGGCGTTGGCTGTGGCGCAATTGCCGTGGCGGCCCGACAGGCGCTGCCAGACATTGCCGCCGATGCGGGTGCGGCGCACGGCACGGATAACCAGCGCGGCCTGTTCCTGGTTGAGCGGGCGGGCGACTTCCAGAAGACGTCCGTCCAGCGCAAGGATTTTTTCCAGCATCTGCTTCTGGGTGGTCTCGCCGCGATTGTCCGACAGGATGGGCGGGATTTTGGCATAGACGATGATGCCGAATACGCCGGACAGGATCACCAGCATCATCAGCGCATAGGCCAGTGTGTGGATATTCCAGCCGAATTGCAGCCCGCTATGCAGGGTGGCGATCACGATCAGCGACAGACCCAGATAGACATGCGCCGACACCCAGGCCTTCAGCGACCAGGCGTCGTTGGTCATGGCGCGCTTGCGGATGCCCAAGCATGCCAGCCACACGATCAGGCCGGCGCCGATGGTACCGCTGATATAGCCGAACCAGCTTGAGCCGGTGTGGCGCAGGTGGAAATCGGCCAGCGCTAGGCTGGCGGCAAAGCCGGCGATGATCACCAGGGAAGTCACCATGGCGACCTTCAGCCAGCGGAAATGGGCATGGCGCAGGAAGCTTTCATGCGATGCGACAGCCCTGGCTCTTTTTTCCCCCTGCGCCACGGTTTATCGCCCGCCCGATTTGACGACGTCTAGGAACTGTTCCGGTGACACGCGGATGGCAGCCCCGGTGGGGCAGGCGCGCACACAGGCTGGGCCGCCGCTCTTGCCCGCGCACATGTCGCACTTAATGGCGACCTTGGGCTTCTTGGGGTCGTAGTGCTTCTTCAGCCAGTCCTGGTCGGGTTCGCCGGGGCCGGGGCCGAAACCGAACAGCATCCATTGCAGCAGGCCCGGCTTCTTGGGCGGCACCGAATCCATGCGGATCACGCCATAGGGGCAATTGCGCTGGCAGTTGCCGCAGCCGATGCAGGCATCGCTGATGAAGACTTCGCCGTCGGTGCCGCGCCGAATGGCGTTGGGCGGGCAGTCGGTCATGCATTGGGGCTGCTCGCAATGGCGGCAGGAGGTAGGAACGTGCAGATGGGCATATGTCTTGCCCGCCTCGCGGTTCAGGCGCGATAGTCCATCATGGCTGTCGGCGCAGGCCTTCTCGCAATTGTCGCAGCCGATGCACAGCGTCTCGTCGATCAGCAGCGCGTCGGTGGCTTCGCCGATGCCCTGCTTGATCAGAAATTCGGCGACTTCCGAATACATGTCCACAACGCCGCTGAACTTCTTTTTCTTTTCCTCGATGAAGGCATTGATCTCCTGCCGAACCTTCATGTCATCCTGCAGCTTTTTCTTGAGGACGGGCTTGCTGTCCAGCAGTTCGCGGAAAAGCCTTCCGTTCAGGCGCACCACCTGCGAGCGCACCGTGGCGCGCACCGTGGCGGTGCGCTTGCCCCGGTCCACCAGCGCCATTTCGCCGAAATAGGAACCGGCGGGAATGTAGGACAAAAACACCTGCTTGCCGCCGATGGCTTTTTCCACGGTCATCGAGCCGGAGCGTACGATGAAGATGTCGTAGATGCCGCCTTCGCGCAGGGACTGCGCCTCGGGCTGCATTGCCGCCAGTTTCTCGGCCTCGGCTATTTTTTCGGCTGCGATGCGCGCGGCAAAGGCTTCCTGACTTTCGCCCTTGGTGGGCTCCTTGTCGATGCGTGCGCGCGGCGCGCGGGCGAGATATTCATCGCCGGCATCCAGGCCTTCCTTGATGACGCTCTGACCGGGGCGGATTTCCTCGACCTTGGCGACCCTGAGGATTTCAGCGATGTCGGCGGCCTGAAGGCCTGAGCCGAAAATCTGCAGCAGGTGGCGTTCTGTGGTGATGCGGTTGACGGTGTTCTTGGCTTCCTGGTTGGAACCCATCAGCTTCAAGGCAGCGGTACGCGGGATTTCCACCACGATGCAGTCCTTGCCGGCGCGGATAGTGGCGCCGCGGCGGCGCCCCGAGATCAGGCCCACTTCGCCAAAGATCGAACCCTGGCTTATGGGAATGGTGATGGAGGGGTCTTGCGGATTGATCTCGACCTTCACGCTGCCCGCGGCGATGCCGAACAGCGACGAGCCGATGGCGTTGCGTTCAAAAATTACTTCGTTTTCTGCGTAAACCTTGACGGCGCAGTCCAGCAGAAATTCGCGCATCTGCAACGGCGACAGGGCCTTGAGGATTTCGACATTGTCGCGCAGGAACTCGATCCAGTCGGCCACACTCTTCCTGATCGGCACGTCTTTCAGGCGCTGTTCGAGCAAGGGTTCGTCGGCGGGTTTCAGTTCGGTGTTGCCGGCGATGAACTCCACCACGTCATAGCCCTGGTTCATGCAGTGCTTGATCAGGGGGTAGCCGGCCAGCGCGCCGATGGAATAGACGCCCGGCACGGTGGTTTCGAATTGGGGCGAGAGCTTGGGGAAGGCGTCGCGCGCCTCGCTGGTGAACTGGATGCCTCCTTTCAGCTTGGGGCGGCCCTTGTCGTCTAGGTTGTCGGGGTCGGGTGTGGCGCCGATGGATTCGACAAAGCCGCGCGGCGCTGCAGAGCCCATGCGCGCGATGATGCGGTTGCATGGCAGCCGGCTTTCGCCTTCGGGCGTCTCGATGGTGATCCAGCCTTCCTCGATCTTGGACGGGCTGGCTTCCGAAAGGATGTTCAGGCGCCCGGCCTTCTGGGCTTCCATCATCATCTCGACATTGGCCGCCTTGGCCTTGGAGAAATCCTTGGAGCGGTTGACCATGGTGACGGTGTTGTTCTGTTCGGGATCTTCGGCTAATCCGCGGGCATTCTCGATGCCGGCATCTCCGCCGCCGATCACGAAGATGTGCTCATCGAAATATTCGCGCGGATCGTCCAGCTGATACTGGACATGGGGCAGTCTGGCGCCATCGCAGCGCACCAGGTTGGGATTTCCCTGGGTGCCGATGGCCATGATGATGGTCTGCGCCTTCACCACATCGCCGCTGGTAAGGGTAATGGTGAAGTCGCCCTTGATGCCGGTCACCGACTTGACCTCGGCCTTGTAGCGGACATTGGCCTTGGCGGTGGCGGTCTGCTGGTTCCAGTTTTCTAGAATGGCTTCGCGCTTGCCCGCATCGAAGGTGCAGTCCGAGCGCAAGGTGAGGCTGACCGGGGTCGCCATCACATGCTTGCCTTTTTGATAGCGGTAGATGGTGTCAGAGAGGTGGTCGGTTTTCTCCAGCAGCACATGGCTCAGCCCAAGCGCGGCGGCGCGGTTGGCCGCGCTCATACCAGCCGGCCCAGAGCCAATGATGGCGACCTGAAAATCTTCCGACACGGTTGTCCCTATCTCACCCGAACGCCACAGAAAGTTCTGAATAATTTAATTATTTCATAGACCTGTAGGGTGCGCTAGTGTCGAGATGCAGGGTGTGACATGCAATCGCGGTGACTATGGCTGGGGAAATTGGACAATTAGCGCTGGTTCTAGCATTCGTGCTGGCCGCTGTGCAGTCCGTGGCGCCCTTTTGGGGGGCTGCCCGGCGGGACGCGGCCCTGATGGGCCTGGGCCGGACTACCGCCCTGCTCCAACTACTTTTTGTCGCTCTGGCTTTCGGCGCCCTGGCTGCCGGCTTTGTCGGCAAGGATTTCTCCATCGCGTTGGTCGCCCAGCACAGCAATGCTGCCCAGCCCGCCATTTACCGTTTCGCCGCCACCTGGGGCAGCCATGAAGGCTCCATGCTGCTTTGGGTTCTGATCCTGGCATTACAGGGCGGAGCGGTGGCGCTGTTCGGCGGGCGGCTGCGCGAGACGCTTCAGGCGCGGGTGCTGGGGGTGCAGGGCATCATCGGCGTCGCATTCCTGGGCTTTTCACTGTTCACGTCTAACCCGTTCCTGCGGCTGTTTCCTATCCCCGCTGACGGCACCGAGCTGAATCCGCTGCTGCAGGATCCCGGCCTCGTCTTCCATCCGCCCATGCTCTACCTGGGCTATGTCGGCTTTTCCTCGGCTTTTTCCTTCGCCATGGCTGGGCTGATCGAAGGCCATGTCGATGCGGGATGGGCGCGCTGGATTCGTCCCTTTGTGCTGTCGTCATGGATCTGTCTTACCGCCGGCATCACCATGGGCAGCATCTGGGCCTATTACACGCTTGGCTGGGGCGGCTGGTGGTTCTGGGACCCGGTCGAGAATGCCTCGCTGATGCCCTGGCTTATGGGCACGGCGCTGCTGCATTCCTCCATCGCGCTGGAGCGGCGCGGCGCTTTGATCAGCTGGACCATATTGCTGGCGATCCTGACCTTTTCGCTCAGCCTGATCGGGACTTTCCTGGTGCGCTCGGGCGTGCTCACCAGTGTGCATGCCTTTGCGGTCGATCCACGGCGCGGCATTTACATCCTGGGCATCATCGCGCTGGCCACCGGCACGGCGCTGGTGATGTTCGCCTGGCGGGCGCCGGCCATGCGCACCGGCGCGCTGTTCCAGCC
>JAPLPI010000421.1 GCA_026400305.1 Alphaproteobacteria bacterium
GCCCCCACCGCCGCCGCCCACCCTGGTCGAGCTGGCGGAATTGATGAAGGCGCGCGCGCCCGCGATCTGCGCAAACTTCGGCATCAGGCGGGTGCGGACTTCCTCGCTGGTGACATAATCGCGCTCGGAACGCGGCTTGAGGGTGACCCAGAGCTGGCCGCTGCTGCTGCCTCCGCCGCCGAAGAAACCACCACCGCCGCCGCCCAGCGAGCCCGCCACGGTCTGGACCGCCGGATCGGCACGGATGATCTCCATGAATTTGAGGAAGCGCGGCTGCATGGATTCGAAGGACGCGGTCTGGTCGCCGCGGATCTGGCCGTTGAGGCGCCCCTCGTCGGTCTGCGGAAAGAAACCGGCCGGCAAGATTGTGTAGAGATAGACATTGAGGCCGATGGCGATCAGCAAGGTCGCCATGATGGTCTTGGGATTGTCCAGCGACCAGGCCAGGGTGCGGCGATAGAATTCCAGGCTGACCTCGAAGCTGCGGCGCGAGGCGCGCATGAGGAAATTCTCGTTCTCCGGCTGGGCCGCGTCGATATAGGCGCACATCATCGGGGTGACGGTGAGGGAGATCACCAGCGACACCAGGATGGTGATGGTCAGCACCATGGCGAATTCATGGAAGATCTTGCCGACGATGCCGGGCATCATCAGGATCGGAATGAACACCGCGATCAGCGAAATGCTCATCGAAATAACGGTGAAGGCGACTTCGCTGGTGCCCAGCAGGGCGGCTTCGATCCGGCTTTTGCCCGCCTCGAGATGGCGGGTGACATTCTCCAGCACCACAATAGCGTTATCGACCACGAAGCCGGTCGAAATGATCAGGGCCATCAGCGAGAAATTGTTGAGACTGTAGCCCATCACATACATGCCGCTGAAGGTGCCCAGGAGCGCCAGCGGCACGGAAACGGCCGGCACCATGGTGGCGCGGGCATTGCGCAGGAACAGGAAGACCACAAGCACCACCAGGATGGTGGAAAATACCAGGGTGAACTCCACGTCGCGCACCGCGTTTCGGATGGAAACGGTAGGATCCTGCACCACCAGGATGGGGTCGATGGCGGGGGGCAGTGATTTCTGCAGCTCGGGCAGGATTTTCTTGATGCTGTCGACCACCTCGATGACGTTGCTGCCCGGCTGCTGGGTCACATTGATGATCACGGCCGGCTTGCCGTTTGCGACGCCCAGGTTGCGCACATTTTCCTGGCCGTCATAGACGGTCGCAACATCCGACAGGCGCACAGGCGAATTGTTGCGATAGGCCACGATCAGGCTGCGGAAATCGTCGGCGCTGCTGGCATTGTCGTTGGAGTAGATCTGGATGCTCTGCGTGCCCTGCTGGATGACGCCCTTGGGACTGATCGAGCCGCCATTGGCCGACCGGATGGCGTTGGTGATCGAGTTGAGATTGATGCCGTACTTGAAAACGGCGCGAGGATTGAGCTCGACCCGCACGGCGGGCGCCGAGGCGCCCTGGGGCGTGGCGTCGCCCACGCCGTCCACCTGGGACAGGCGCTGCTGCAGGATGTTGGAGGCCTGGTCGAAGATCTGGGCCGGGGTCAGGGTGGATGACGTCAGCGCCAGGCTGAGGATGGGCGCCTGGGCGGGATTGAATTTGCGGGCGCGCGGCGGATTGCGCATGGCGGTGGGCAGATCGACCATGGCCGCCTGGATGGCCGCCTGCACGCCGCGCAACGCGCCGTCAATGTCGCGGCTGATGTCGAACTGCAGGGTGACATTGGTGTTGCCCAGGCTGGACCGCGACGTCATCGAGGTGACATAGGCGATGGCGCCCAGATGCCGCTCCAGGGGATTGGCGACCGCCGACGACATGGTCTCGGGGCTGGCGCCCGGCAGGCTGGCCGAAACGTTGATGGTGGGAATGTCGATGTTGGGCATCGGCGCCACCGGCAACAAGGTCAGGGCGCCGATCCCCGACAAGGCCAG
>JAPLPI010000054.1 GCA_026400305.1 Alphaproteobacteria bacterium
AGCCGCAAACCCCTTGCAAGGACGGCTTTTCATCCCAGTTTTGCTCCCGCATCCACCGCCTGCCCGTGCTAGCTTGGGGGCGGCGCAGTGTGCGCCGGGCGCGGGAAAATGCACGAAAATCATCAGGAATTGCAGGAAGTCGAGGGAAAAGCGGGGCCCCTGTTGGCAGTGCTGGACTTGGGGACAAACAACTGCCGCCTCCTGATCGCCGCCGAGGCCGCCCAGGGCAGTTTTCGGGTGGTGGATTCCTTCTCCCGCATCGTCCGGCTGGGCGAGGGGGTGGGGCAGACGGGCCTTCTGTCCGAGGCGGCGCTGGACCGCACCATCGCGGCCCTGAAAATCTGTTCCGACCGCATCGCCAAGCACAAGGTCCAGCACGTGCGCTGCATCGCCACCCAGGCCGCGCGGCTGGCGCGCAATGCCGATGTGCTGGTGCGCCGGGCCCGCGAGGAAGCGGGGCTGGAGTTTGACGTCATCTCGGCGGAGGACGAGGCCGATTTGGCGGCGGAAGGCTGCGCCCCCCTGATCGGGCGAAAATACAAGGGCGCGCTGATTTTTGATATTGGTGGCGGTTCGACCGAGATCATCTGGCTGCAAAAAAGCCCCACCGGGCCGCAGAAGAAGCTGGTGGCCTCGGTGCCGTTGGGGGTGGTGAGCCTAGCAGAAAATTACGGCGCCGCTTCCACCAGCCGCATCGGCTTTGACCGCATGCACGCCGACCTGCGCGCTCGCTTCGAGCCGTTTGCGAAGGAAATGGGAGAGGCTTTCGACGTGTGCAAGAACCACCTGCTGGGCACCTCGGGCACTGTCACGACATTGGCCGCCATCGCGCTGAAGCTGCCGCGCTACAACCGCACCCGGGTGGACGGCAGCTGGCACGAAACCACCCATATGCTGCGGCTGGTGGAACGGCTGGTGAGCCATGACACCGAGGCGCTCGCTGCAATCGGCAGCATCGGCCCAGAACGCGCCGACCTGATGTTGCCGGGCTGCGCCATCTTTACCGCCATATGCTCGCTCTGGCCCTCGCCGGTGCTGCGCGTCGCCGACCGTGGCCTGCGCGAGGGCATGCTGCGCCAATTGAGCCGTGAGCTGTCATGAAAAAAGAAGGCGACGCTTCGGGACGCGGGCGCGTGCCCGTGAAAGTCCACAAGGACCGGACCCGCACCCAGTCCAGCCGTGCCTGGCTGCAGCGGCAGTTGAACGATCCCTATGTCGCTGCCGCGCGCTCCAAGGGGTACCGCAGCCGCTCCGCCTTCAAGCTGGTGGAGCTGGACGAGAAATTCCATTTCCTGAAAAAGGGCGCCAGGATCCTGGACCTGGGCGCGGCGCCCGGCGGCTGGAGCCAGGTGGCCGCCAGCCGCGGCGCTACGGTGGTGGCGGCCGATGTGCTGATGATGGAAGATATTCCGAACGTCACATTCTTCCAGGCCGATCTGACCGATGCCGATGTACCGGCCATGCTGAAACAGGCGCTGGATGGTCCCGCCGACATTGTGCTGACCGACATGGCGGCGCCCACCACTGGCCACCGCGCCACCGACCATATCCGCACCATTGCCCTGGTGGAGATTGCACTGGAAGTGGCCGAGGATACCTTGCGCCCCGGCGGCACGTTTGTCGGAAAAGTGTTCCAGGGTGGCTCGTCAAACGAGCTTCTAGCGCGGCTGAAAAAATCCTTCCGCGAGGTCAAGCACGTCAAGCCGCCGGCCTCCCGTGCAGAGTCGGTGGAGCTGTATGTTGTAGCAATGGGCTTCAAAGCAAAGGGCCCTGGTGAATGACGCCGGGGCTCTCGCTATGGCACAGAATAGGGTGGCTCGACCTCACGGCCGG
>JAPLPI010000332.1 GCA_026400305.1 Alphaproteobacteria bacterium
GACACCCAGACCAGGCGGCGCCAGAAACCGCGTGCGGCGGGCAGACGCTCCAGCCGGGCAGCGATGGAGGCATCCGTCACTATCAGCGGCCTTCATTTTCGCGGTGCACGCCATGGGTGACGACGCCTATATTGCCCGGCGGCATCTTCAGCCAGTCCGTGCGATTGAGGGTTCTGAGCGTGTCCTCATGCCGGTTCTTCCAGTGCTCATGCATGGAATCAGCGCTGAACTCATAGTCCCGCGCATTTCCCACATAGGAATTCTGTTGGTAGATCAGCTGCAGGATGGTGGCCTGGGACAGGTCGGAAAGCTTTTCGCGCATGGCGCGCTGTTCGTCGGTCAGATCGGCCTCGGGCACCTTGACAAGCGCCTCATAGGTGCGGGGCAGATCGCCGCGCGCGCTGAACAGGTCCACCTGGAACACCAGGCTGTTGATGTCATCGTCCTGGGCCAGCAGATGCTGCAGCGGGGTGTTGGAGACGCTGCCGCCATCCCAGAAATAATCGGTGCCGATCTTGACCATGAGAAAGGCCGGCGGCAGCGCACCGCCGCCCTGCAACACTAGGGCAATACTGCCGCAATTGTCCGGACGCGGCACGGGGGCGGAGCGATGACCCGCGGTATGGCCGTTGGCGGGATTCTGGGGCTTGATGTCCATGTCTCCGACATCATAGCCCAATTCGGCTGTCTTTTCGCCCGCTGCGGCCTTTTGCTCATGCGCAATCGCCTTCGCCCCTGCCACTCTTTGCCTGCCCTGCACAGGAGAAACGCCATGTCCGCCAGCTTCAAAGGAAAAGTCGCCCTCGTCACCGGTTCGACAAGCGGCATCGGGCTGGCCATAGCGCGGGCCTATGCTGCCGAAGGCGCCGTCATCTGCATCAATGGCTTCGGCGACGCCGCCGCCATCGAAAAGGAGCGCAGCGGCATCGAGAAGGATTTCGGTGTCAAGGCGATTTACAGCGGCGCCGACATGAGCAAGGGCGACCAGACGCAAGCGATGGTCACCGATGCGATCAAGCAGCTGGGCGCGGTGGATATCCTGGTCAACAATGCCGGCATCCAGTTCGTCTCGCCGGTGGAGGAACTCCCCCCGGAAAAATGGGAACAGATCCTGGCCATAAACCTGTCATCGGCCTTTTATGCCAGTCGCGCCGCCATTCCCGGCATGAAGGCGAAAAAATGGGGCCGCATCATCAACACCGCTTCGGCGCATGCACTGATCGCCTCACCGTTCAAGTCGGCCTATGTCGCGGCCAAGCATGGCATCGCCGGCTTCACCAAGACCGTGGCACTGGAAACCGCCACCTTCGGCATCACCGCCAATGCCATCTGCCCTGGCTATGTCTGGACGCCGCTGGTGGAGAAACAGATTCCCGACACCATGGCGGCGCGCGGGCTGACCCGCGAACAGGTGATCAATGACGTACTGCTGCATGCCCAGCCCACCAAGCAGTTCGTGACGGTGGACGAAGTCGCGGCTCTGGCGGTGTATCTGGCAAGCGACATGGCGCGATCCATCACCGGCGCGATCATCTCGATCGATGGTGGATGGACGGCGGCCTAGACAAGCGTCCATCAATCGCCGCCAAACCCAGCGCAATAATCACCATTCCAGCGAGTGCCTTGGCCGTCACGCTTTCATTCAGGAACGCCGAACACAACATCCGCGCGATGATGGATATGAGGAACGTCACCAGCGATATGTAGGTGACGCCCACCGTCGCCACCATCTTGAAATAGACGAAATAGGCCAGCGCGGCATTGACCAGCGCGATCACCAGCAGCGAGGCCCAGACCGGAAAAACCCACGCCGGACAGGGAAAACCCGACACCACCACCGACGGGTTTCGCACGATACCGGAGCCGAACACGCTGCCAGGCACCACCACCAGGCCGAAGTCCAGCCCAAAGACGTACAGCAGGGATCGGCGATGTTAGAAATGCGGTAACAGCCTTCCGTCACGCTGCCGCGATTATAAAAGCGTCTTTCCGAGAGTGACCAATCCCGGATAGGGATGACTGCCATAAGGCAGGATGGGCGCGAAGCCGAAGCTTTTATACAAGGCAATCGCTGCCGCCATTTCAGGCAATGTATCAAGCTTGACCTTGCGATAGCCCAACTGCTTTGCCGCCATCAGCGCCGCCTCGACCAGGGCCTTGCCAACACCGCCTTTGCGCGCCTTGGGCCGCACGAACAATCGCTTGATCTCGACCACGCCCGGCGCCAGCGGCTT
The DNA here is from genome assembly GCA_026400305.1 of Alphaproteobacteria bacterium. Lineage (GTDB taxonomy): Bacteria > Pseudomonadota > Alphaproteobacteria > Micropepsales > Micropepsaceae > Rhizomicrobium. The sequence goes on from JAPLPI010000332.1 coordinate 2,235, forward strand.
CAAGGCGATGCAGCCCAGCACATGATCACCGCGTTTAGCCAAGATCAGTTCGCCGCTGGGCGGGCAATAGACACCAGGTAACGAGTCCAGCTCCTGCGAGAAGCCCTGCGGCGCTAGGTCTATCGCCAGGGTCGTGGCATAAGCGCGAAACAGCGCCGCCGCCGAAATCATTTCGGTGGTGCTGCGCGCAGGCGCAATGGTGAAGCTGCTATCGGAGCTGGTCGGCCACAGCATCGATGCCGGCTTGGCTGCAGAGCTCGTCCTTGTCGCCGCCCACCGCACCGGACGACCCGATGCCGCCGATCACTTCGCCGCGAGACTTGATGGGAACGCCGCCGGCCACGCCGACAACGCCCTGAATGTTGGTCATGGGCGAACCCAGGGTTGAGTTACGCGCCGTGGCAAAAGTGCCGGAGGTGGCAAAACGGTTGGACAGGGTGATGGCGGTATAGGCCTTATCTTTTGACAGGCTGATGGTATGGGGGCCGGTCATGTCGTCGCGCAGGAACGCCTTCAGCGCGCCCGAGGCGTCCAGCACCGTGATGGTGGTGTGATAGCCCATCTTGCGGCAAGCATTGACGGCGGCATGGGCGATCTCGTCGGCGATCTGCATGGACAAGGCATGGGTAGTAACGACGCCCTTTTCACCCACCACCGGCGAATAGCTGGCCGGCGCGGGCAAGGGCTGTGCAAAAGCACTGCCAGCCAAGAACGACGCGGTGATGGTGGCGGATATCAGGCGCATGGAAGCTTCCCCTCGATTTGGTGACGGCGCAGGCGCTTACGAGCGCTTCATCCGCAGCATGAAGCGCTCGCTGGCAAAATGGCCGGTTTCGGAATTGCTGGCCGCCTT
>JAPLPI010000246.1 GCA_026400305.1 Alphaproteobacteria bacterium
GCCGCTCGGCGCGCGCCGCCTATGACGACATGCAGGGCGATGCCGCGCATGACCATGATCATGGCCATGACCATGATCGTGGCCACGGTGACGACGTCGCGCACGATCATGCGGCTACGCATCGGCGCGAACACGAAGCGGGCGCCGAACATTATTTCGAACCGCCCGAGGGCGATCAGGCCGGCGTCTCGCCCGACATTCTCTGCTTGGCCAAGGGGCTCACCGGGGGGGGCCTGCCGCTGGCGGCGACCTTGTGCACGCCGGAAATTTTCGAAGCGCATTATTCGCTAGACCGACGTCGTACATTTTTTCACTCCAGTTCCTTTACCGCCAACCCCATCGCTTGCGCCGCTGCCCGTGCCAATATGGAAATCTGGCGCGATGAACCGGTGATGGAACGCATTGCCGCCCTGGGCGAGATGCAAGAAGGGCGGCTGGAAAGGTTCCGCGGCGATTCCCACTTCAGCAACATCCGGCGGCAGGGCACCATCGCCGCCCTGGACCTGACTGTGGCCGATCCGGGTTATCTGGCGGGCATCGGGCCCAGGCTGACTGCGTTTTTCCTGGACCAGGGAATATTGCTGCGCCCGCTGGGCAACACTATTTATATCATGCCGCCTTACGGCATTGCGGCGGCGGAACTCGATTTAGTGTATGATGCCATCACGGCGGCCGGTGAAAAATTTAAGTAACCGTCCTGTGATCAGCGCGAACTGACTTGCGTAAAGGTTTTTGGTTTATAAGCTTCAGGACAAAGCCCATGTCGATCAATCCCCTCTATCTGGTCATGGCCGCCGCCGCGGCGGTTTTCATTGCTCCGCAACTGGTGTCGCGCACCTATGCCGGCGACCTGAACAAGGAAATTCCCGCCGCTGTTTCCGATCCGGCCAATACCGGTTTGACGGAAGTGGCGGTGCTTGCCGGGGGCTGCTTCTGGGGCCAGCAGGGCGTGTTCGCCCACGTCAACGGCGTCACCAAGGTCGTGTCGGGCTATTCGGGCGGCGGCAACAAGACCGCGAACTATGACCAGGTCTCGACCGGTACCACCGGCCATGCCGAAGTGATCGAGATCACGTTTGATCCCAGCAAAGTGACGTTCGGCCAGTTGCTGCGAATCTATTTCTCGGTGGCGCATGATCCCACGGAAGTGAACCGCCAGGGCCCGGATGAGGGCACCCAGTACCGCTCCGAGATTTTCCCCGTCACGCCGGAGCAGGAAGCCACCGCCCGCGCCTATATCGCCCAGCTGGACGCCGCCCATATCTTCGCCGCCCCCATCGCCACGAAGATCGAGCCCCTGAAGGCCTTTTATCCGGCCGAGGACTATCACCAGGACTATCTGTTCGAGAACCCGAACGCGGCCTATATCCGGGTCAACGACCTGCCCAAGATCGCCGCCCTCAAGCGCGTCTGGCCCGGTTATTACCGGGAAAAGCCCGTCCTTGTGGGCCAGAAGTAGGCATTAAAGCCCCGTCACATTCACCAAATCCACTTAAGGCCCGGGATGGGGCGTTTCCTTTGCCGTTCTGATCTGGTAGTTCGTCCCCCGGATTGGGCTCACAGGCCGCCAACCGGCGGGTTTTGCGGGCAAAACCGAAGAAATTAAAGCGAAACCAAACCATGAAAATTGAACGTCTTATTGTGGGCGGTGTCGCGCTGCTGGTTGGCCTTTTTCTGGGCTGGATGGTGCGCGGTGTGTCCACCTACAATGTCCATTCCGCCGCGGTTGCCTCCTATGAGGACTGGCGCGTGGCTTGCCCCGCCGCCGAGACCAAGGAGGGCGCCTGCGAACTCAGCACCGACATCATGGATCGCACGCAGCCCCAGCCCACCCCGATCGCCCGCGCCACCATCACCACAGACAAGGATGGCAAGAAGATCATGGGCTTCATCCTGCCCTATGGCGTGGCGCTGGAAGCTGGCATGGGCATGCGCATCGGCAAGGACCCGGTGAAGGTCATTCAGTACCGTACCTGCAACACCGTGGGCTGCATCGCCCAGACCCCGTTTGACGACGCGATGGCTTCCAGCCTGAAGGGCGCCGATGACGTGGCGGTGATGTTCGCCGGACTGGACGGCAAGCCGGTGACCTATCCGTTGTCGTTCAAGGGCTATCCGAAGTCCTACAGCTCCTGGAAGTCCGACGACGCCCGCCGTAAGACCTGGTTCTGGAGGCTCTTCTCATGATGAAGACCTTCCTTGCGGGCGCTTTCATGGGCCTGATGACCTGCGCCGCGCTGGCGCAGGCGCCTGCGTCCAACAAGCCTGACGTGAAGACGGTTCAGGACTGGGCCGTGCGCTGCTTCCCGGTGGACAGCCCCAGCCCCTGCGACATGTTCCAGGAACTGGACAATCAGCGGACCGGCCAGCGGGTGGTCTCGCTGTCTTTCGCCTTCTATCCTGCCCTCAATCGCCATGCTCTGGTGATCGCGGTTCCGTTGGAAGTTTCGATTGCTAAGGGTCTGAAGCTGCAGACCTCCACTTATACTTCTCCCATTCTCAAATATCGCCGCTGCGATCGCAACGGCTGCTATGTCGAGATGGCGGTGGAGAATGGCATGATCGAGTCGCTGGCCGCCTCCAGCGGTGACGCCGGCAAAGTCGCCATCGCGGCCGATAACGGCAAGCTCTTCAACCTGAACTTCTCGCTCAAGGGCTTTGTCGCCGCCCATGACGACATGGTGAGCCAGGCACGCGCCAAGGCCAAGACGCCGGCGACGCCCGCGCCTGCCGCCAATCCCTGATTGAGGTCATGATGACGAAGCATATTCTGATGGGCGTTGTTGCCGGCCTGATGCTCGCCTGTGGCGTGGCCCAGGCCCAGGACGCGGCCACCGCCAAGCCCGAGCTCAATCGGGTGGATGACTGGCTGGTGCGCTGCTTCCCGGTGGCGAGCCCCAGCCCCTGCGACATGCTTCAGGAACTGGACGACCAGCGCTCCCGCCAGCGGGTGGTGGCGCTGTCCATTGCTTTTTATCCTAGCCTCAATCGCCACGCCCTGCAGGTCACTGTGCCGCTGGAAATCTCTATCCCCAAGGGCCTGAAGATCCAGACCGACACCTACACCTCGCCGGTGCTCAAGTATCGCCGCTGTGACCGCAACGGCTGCTATGTCGAGCTGGCGGTGGACAATGGCATGATCGAGTCGCTGGCCAGTTCCAGCGGCGGCGCCAAGGTGATCATCGCGGCCGACAACGGCAAGACCTATCCGCTGGCCTTCTCGCTCAAGGGCTTTTCGGCTGCCCATGACGACATGGTGGCCAAGGCGAAGGTCAAGGCCAAGCCGGTCAGCCAGCCGGACGCCGCTGCGCCCGAGGCGCCTGCTGCCACGCCGTAAGAAAAAATTACTGGAATGAAAAAGGCCGGTCGTCAGACCGGCCTTTTTTTATGCTTTGGCTTTGAACGTCATCGCCACGCCGTTCATGCAGTAACGCAAGCCCGTCGGCCGCGGTCCGTCGTCGAACATATGGCCAAGATGCCCGCCGCAGCGCCGGCATCTCACCGCCGTGCGGCGCATGCCCAAGCTGTTGTCGGTCTTGGTCTCTACCGCCTTGTCCAGCGGCTTCCAGAAGCTGGGCCAGCCGGTGCCGCTGTCGAACTTGGTGTCCGAGGAATACAGATCCAGGGCGCAGCCGGCGCAGGCGAACACGCCCTTGCGATGTTCATCGTTCAGCGGCGAGGTAAAGGGCGCTTCGGTGCCTTCCTGACGCAGGACGACATAAGCGGCAGGGGGCAGCTGCTTCTTCCACTCCGCATCGCTCTTGCTCACCTCATAGGCATAAGCCGGAATGGCAGACAGGGCCGCGCCGCCCATCAAGGCGGTCATGAAGGTCCGTCTCTGTATCATGGTCATCTCCTTGCACTTTTACGTACTTAGCCATTCGCCGGATCGGTACCAAAGGTTACGGGAACTCAGGCGGGCCGGGCCCGTTATCCTATCAGAGTGCTCCCCGCGCAAAGCCCAAATTTAGGGGAAAATTATGGACAATGATCGTATCGAAGGCGCGGCCAATCAGGCCAAGGGCCCATCAAGCAGGCCGCCGGCAAGATTACCGGCGCCGCCAATCTGCAGGCCGAAGGCGCTGCGGACATGGCCGCCGGCAAGGCGCAGAGTGTGGTGGGGGGTACCAAGGATACCGTGCACGACGCGCTCAAGCACTGAGCGAACGTCACAAATGCGTGAAAGCCCAGCCCCTGTTGGGAGCCGGGCTTTTTCGTTAGATTGCGCAGTTATTTCCTCTTTGTGCCCCAAGGAATTTTCATGATCCGTTTTCTCACCTGGCTGCGCGACCTCTTGATTTCAGTGGTGAACATGTTTGCCAAGGCCGTCGTGCTGGTGATTATGCTCTTAGCGGTCCTGCTGGTGGTGGCGCTGGCGCGGGGCGACGGGATGCCGGGCAACATGGTGCTGGCGCTGGACCTGCGCGATCCGATCGACGACAGCGCCGCTGCCCCCGGGAATATCTTCACGCCCCGCCGCGCCACGGTGATGGACGTGGTGATGGGCCTGGACGCGGCGGGCCGCGACAACCGGGTGAAGGGCATGGTGATCAAGCTGGGCAATGGCGCCCTCTCCACCGCCGAGGCGCAGGAGATCGCCGCCGCTATTGACCGCTTTAAGTCGAAGAAAAAGTTCGTCATCGCCCAGGCATCGGCCTTCTTCGGCGCCGGGCTTGGCGATTACCTGGCGGCCAGCGCGGCCAATGAAATCTGGGTGATGCCCA
>JAPLPI010000108.1 GCA_026400305.1 Alphaproteobacteria bacterium
GGCGACGACTTCGGCGCCCGGTGCATCGCTGTGCGCCTTCTGGGTTCCCTGGCGGCCGGTTAGGCCGAAACCGATAATGGTGCGGCAGGCTATCATAACCGGCTTGTCGGCGGACTGTGCCTTTTCCAATGCACGAAAGATGTCGGTGGCGTCATGGCCGTCGCAGGAGTCCACGATCCAGCCTTCCGACTTGAAGCGTTCTAGCTGGTTGGTGCAGGACGACAGCGACAGAGCTCCGTCGATGGTGATGTTGTTGTTGTCCCACAGCACGATCAGGTTGGAGAGCTTGAGATTGCCGGCCAGGCCAATCGCCTCGTGGCTGATGCCTTCCATTAGGTCGCCGTCGCTGGCGATGACATAGGTCTTGTGGTTGACCAGTTCGTTGCCAAAGCGGGCGTTCAAAATACGCTCGGCCAGCGCCATGCCCACGGCATTGGCGATGCCCTGGCCCAGCGGGCCGGTGGTGGTCTCGATGCCGGGCAGGTGGCCATATTCAGGATGGCCGGCTGTGGGGCTGCCGACTTTACGGAAATGCTTGAGGTCCTCGATAGTGACCTTGGGATAGCCGTTTAGCCACAGCAGGGAATAGAGCAGCATCGAGCCATGGCCAGCCGACAGCACAAAGCGGTCGCGGTCGGGCCAGTCCGGCTGGGCGGCGTTGAATTTCAGGAAGCGCTGGAAGAGGACGGTGGCGACATCGGCCATGCCCAGGGGCAGGCCGGGATGACCCGACTTGGCGGTTTCCACCCCATCCATGGAAAGGGCCCGGATGGCGTTGGCGAGGCGGCGGGTATGGGCCTGATCGGGCAGGGTCACTTCACAGTTCCATTTTTTGTGGTGGGTGCCTTTAGCGAGGGGGCGGCGCCCCCGTCAATGGCCGAGGGCATGCCCTTATCGCGTATCGGTTGACCCAATTTCCAATGAGGGCCTAAGGTCTTGGGGCAATTTGAAAATGAGGCAGGCATGAGCCGGTTGGATTTGGCCGCCGAACGTTTCCAGGCCGTCCTGGAAAGCCTCGAAAATGCGGCCGGATCGGTGGGCGAAAGCCTGGATACGGCCGCCAAGCTGCCCGAGCGGGTGGCGGAACTTGAAGCCGAGCGCGAACAGCTGCTGGTTAAGATCGCGGAACTCGAAGACGAAATCGGCACGCTGTCCGGCCTGACGGAGGAAGTCGAAGGGCGTTTGGACGGCGCCATCGGCGAAATCCGCGCCGCCTTGGCCCGCTAGGAGGAATTGCAATGCCGCTGGTCAATGTCATGGTCAACAGTCGCGCCTACACCATCGCCTGCGATGAGGGCGAGGAAGAACATCTGAAACACCTCGCCGCCCATGTCGACGCCAAGGCGCGCGAAGTCCTGGGTTCCGTCGGCCAGGTGGGTGATACTAGGTTGCTGCTGATGGCGGCGCTGCTGATCGCCGATGAACATCTCGACATGTCCGGCAAGGCCTGTGTCGGCGCCGGCGCCGAAAGCGAGAAGCAAAGCATGCATTTGCACGCCGAAGCCGCCGAAAGTGCTACCGCCGATATGCTGGAAAGCGCCGCAAAGCGGCTTGAGGATATTGCAGCAAGGCTGGCTCATGCCTAAGTTAGGGGCGGACGGTCACTGTCTCGCGCGTCAGGTTGCGATGCCCAGGGGCCTTAATTGTACTCATCGGGAGTTGTCCCTGCCTGGGATCGTGGTCCCGGGCACACGACGCCCACCTGCACTTGCAGGCCCATGAGATCCGATACCAACGGCAAGTACGGTACCGTCCGCTTTGTTTTCCGATAAACCAGACCTGAGATGGGCGGCCCGGGCGCGGCGCAAGGCGCTTGCGCGCTCCGATTTCGCGTTGGCGATCATGCCCTATGCCAAAGGCCTTGGTTTGAAACCCGGTACCGTCGTGGGCGGCTATCACGCCCATCATGACGAAGCCGATCCGGCGCTGCTGCTGGCGCGGCTGGTGGAGATGGGTTGCGCAATCGCCTTTCCCCGCGTCATCAAGGACCAGCCGCTGGAATTTCATCATGTGCCCGACGGGGAAGCATTGGAGCTCGGCAGCTTCGGAATCCCTGAGCCCCTGGGCCATTGGCCGCGCGCGGTGCCGGATGTTCTCCTGGTGCCGCTGCTGGCCTTTGATGCCAAGGGTCACCGGCTGGGCTATGGCGGCGGCTTCTATGACCGAACTTTAGCGGCACTGAAAATCCCTGCCATCGGGATCGCCTATGCCGGGCAGGAGACGGATTCGATTCCCCATGAGGCCCATGATAGGACCCTCGACATGGTCCTTACTGAGCAGGGTATTAGGCGTTTTCGATGAACATTCTTTTTCTGGGCGACATTATCGGCAAGCCGGGGCGTGACGCGCTGTATGCCGAGCTGCCGCGCCTGCGCCGGTCCCTCAAACTCGATCTGGTCATCGCCAATGGCGAGAATGCGGCTGGCGGCTTCGGCATCACCCGCGCCATCGCCGAGGAATTCTTCGGCATCGGCGTGGACGTGATCTCCACCGGCAATCACTGGGCCGACCAGAAAGAGATCTTCGCCTATATCGACATCGAGGATCGCATCTTGCGGCCCGCCAATTATCCCAAGGGCACGCCCGGGCGCGGCGCCAATCTCTACCAGACGCCGGCTGGCAGCATATTGGTGATCAATGCCATGGGCCGGGTGTTCATGGACGCGCTGGACGATCCCTTTGCCGCGGTGGACCGGGAACTCAACGCCTGTCCGCTGGGCGAGGGCGCCGACGCCATCGTGGTGGATATGCATGCCGAGGCGACGAGTGAGAAGATGGCAATGGGCCATTTCTGCGACGGTCGCGCCAGTTTTGTGGTCGGCACGCATCAGCATGTGCCCACCGCGGACGCGCAGATTTTGCCCGGCGGCACTGCCTACCAAACGGATGCGGGCGCCTGCGCCGACTACGACTCTGTGATCGGTATGGACAAGGCCGAGCCGCTCCAACGCTTCACCCGTAAGATATCGTCCCAGCGCTTCGCGCCCGCCACCGGTCCCGCCACCTTGTGCGGCGTGTTCGTGGCGACGGGCGCCAAGGGATTTGCGACCCGCATCGAGCCAGTGCGCGTGGGCGGACGGTTGAAGCCGGCGCTGCCGGAGGTTTAGACGAGGTTGAAAAAACGCACCGGGATGCCGATGTCCCGGTTGCGACGTTTGTAGTGCCCCGATGTTGCCAGCTTTATTTGTCTCGCATGGGGCTCCCACCCTGCCCATGACCCGGCGGACTTGAAAAGAGGGCCTGGACGCGCGTATTTCACCGGCCAACAGGGAAAAGACCAAATGGCCGGCCATAGTCAGTTCAAGAACATCATGTTCCGCAAGGGCAAGCAGGACAAGGAGCGTTCCAAGCTCTTTGCCAAGCTCTCCCGCGAGATCACCGTGGCGGCCAAGTCGGGGCTGCCCGACCCGGCGCACAATCCGCGCCTCCGCACCGCCATCATCGCCGCAAAGCAAGAGTCTGTCCCTAAGGACAACATCGCCCGTGCCATCGCCAAGGCGACCGGCGGCGATGCCGAGAATTACGACGAG
>JAPLPI010000139.1 GCA_026400305.1 Alphaproteobacteria bacterium
GATGTCGGTGCCGCGGCCGGCCATGTTGGTGGCGATGGTCACCGCGCCCGGCACGCCGGCCTGGGAGACGATGAAGGCTTCCTGTTCGTGGTAGCGCGCGTTTAGCACGGCGTGCTGGATGTCCCGCTTCTTGAGGATCGCGGACAGTTCCTCGGACTTTTCGATCGAGGTGGTTCCCACCAGAACCGGCTGGCCCTTGGTGCGACATTCCATCACCAGCTCGATGATGGCGTCGTTCTTCTCCGCCTCGGTGCGATATACCTCGTCGTCCGCGTCCTTGCGCGCCACCGGGACGTTGGTGGGAATTTCCAACACGTCCAGCTTGTAGATGTCCATGAACTCGGCGGCTTCGGTCATGGCAGTTCCGGTCATGCCTGCCAGCTTTTCATAGAGACGAAAATAGTTCTGAAATGTGATGGAAGCGAGGGTGACGTTTTCCGGCTGGACATCGACGCCTTCCTTGGCTTCCAGCGCTTGGTGCAGGCCTTCGGAATAGCGGCGGCCTTCCATCATACGGCCGGTGAATTCATCGATGATGATCACCTGGCCGTTCTTGACGATGTAATCCTTGTCCTTGTGGAACAGCATGTGCGCCTTCAGCGCCTGGTTCACGTGATGGACGACGGTGATGTTCTCGGTGTCGTATAGATCGCCGCTCTCCAGAATGCCGGCCGCCTCGAGCATCTGGGACATGTGCTCGTTGCCGGTTTCGGTCAGCGAGACCTGGCTGGACTTCTCGTCCAGGTCATAGTCTTCCTTGACCAGTCCGGCCATCACCGCGTCCACGGTGCGGTAGGTCTCGCTCTGGTCCTCCGTGGGGCCGGAGATGATCAGCGGGGTGCGGGCTTCATCGATCAAAATGGAGTCGACTTCGTCTACGATCGCGAAGGCGTGGCCGCGCTGGGCCATTGCATCCAGAGAATATTTCATGTTGTCGCGCAGGTAATCGAAGCCGAACTCGTTGTTGGTGCCGTAAGTAATGTCGGCGGCATAGGCAGCCTTGCGCTCATTGTCGTCTAGGCCGTGGACGATCACGCCGACGGTCATCCCCAGAAAGCGGTAGATCTGACCCATCCATTCGCTGTCGCGCTTGGCTAGGTAATCGTTGACCGTGACGACATGAACACCTTCGCCGGTGAGCGCGTTCAGATAGGTGGGCAGGGTTGCGACAAGCGTCTTACCTTCGCCTGTCTTCATCTCGGAGATGTTGCCCTGGTGCAGGGCCATGCCGCCGACCATCTGCACGTCGAAGTGGCGCTGGCCCAGCGTACGCTTGGAGGCCTCGCGAACCACGGCAAAGGCTTCCGGCAACAAATCGTCCAGGGCCTCGCCCGCTGCCAGCCGCTCGCGGAAGGCCGGGGTCAGAGCGGCCAGCTCGCCATCCGTCATGGCCTGGAAGCGGGGCTCTAGGGCGTTGATCTTCGGAACAGCCGCGATCAGGGGTCTGACCTTGCGCTCGTTGGCGGAGCCGAAAAGTGATCTGGCAAGCGAACCCAGCATGAAATCCTCTAAAATCGGGCCGGCAATTGGGGGGCGCAAACCCGCCTTTTCCACACGGCGGCCGCGCGGGAGACATAAGAACGCGCTAGTCTCTTGTCAAACTGGGGGTTTTTAAGAATATCCGCCCCCATCTAAGGGGGCGTTTGACGGGAACATGGCCAAAAGCAGCAAAACGACTCAAGAGGGCCCGGCGGTATCGCCTTTGGCGCCAAAAGCCTTCCCCAAGTTGCCGCCCCTGGCCGGGGTCCGGCTGGGAACGATAGCCGCCGGGGTTCGCTATACCCAGCGTACCGACGTGCTTTTGGCCCTACTGGCGCCGGGCACCCAGGTGGCCGGGGTCTTCACAACCTCCAAGACCGCCAGCGCGCCGGTGCTGTGGTGCCGCGACAAGCTCAAGGGTGGGGAAGCCCGGGTGCTGGTGGTCAACAGCGGCAATGCTAATGCCTTTACTGGCAAGGCCGGACAGGATGGTGTGTGCGCCATCGCCGATGAAGCCGCCGCCGTCGCCCACTGCCGGAATTCGGAAGTGTTCATGGCTTCCACCGGGGTGATAGGCGAGCCGCTGCCCGAACAGAAGATCGTCAAGGTGCTGGGTCGCCTGGTGGGCGAGGGCGCGGCCGGCAACTGGCGCGCCGCGGCAGATGCCATCATGACGACCGACACATATCCAAAGGCCGCGACTGCCACCGCCATGATTGACGGCGTGAAGGTGACGATCAACGGCATCGCCAAGGGGTCGGGCATGATCGCGCCCGACATGGCGACCATGCTGAGCTTCGTCTTTACCGACGCCAACCTGCCGGCATCAGTGCTGCAGGAATGTCTGAGCACCGGCGTTGGGCCGTCCTTTAATTCCATCACCGTGGACAGCGACACTTCCACCAGCGACACGTTGATGCTGTTCGCCACGGGCAAGGGCGGCAAGCACACCGCCATCGCCAAGGCATCCGACAAGAAGCTGACAGAATTCCGCCGGGCGCTGGACGGGGTGCTGCTAGACTTGGCGCTGCAGGTGGTCAAGGACGGCGAAGGCGCCCAAAAGCTGGTGCGCATCGACGTCACGGGCGCGGAAAGCGACAAGGCGGCCAAGCGCATCGGCCTTTCCATTGCCAATTCGCCGCTGGTCAAGACGGCGGTTGCCGGCAATGACGCCAACTGGGGCCGCATTGTCATGGCCGTGGGCAAGAGCGGCGAGGCCGCCGACCGCGACAAGCTGAAGATTTCCTTCGGCGGTCATGTCGTGGCCGAGAAGGGCATGCGCGCCGCCAAGTACAATGAGGCGACCGCCACCAAGGCGGTGTCGGGCTGTGAGGTGCAGATCGCCGTGGATATAGGCTTGGGAGACGGCAAGGCTCGGGTTTGGACCTGCGATCTCACGCACGGCTATATCGACATCAATGGCAGCTACCGTTCCTGACATGATTTTCAGACGCGAGGTTCTGAGCGTCGCCCTGTTGTTGCCGGGGCGGCCTCGCCGCCGAAGACTACATCGCGGTGCTGGAGCGCAGCATCGGCGCACGTATCGGCGTGGCGATCACGCATCGTGCCTATGACCGCTTTATTCCATGGAGCAGCTTCAAGCTGTCGTTTGCGGTGCTGGTGTTGTCGAGCGGGATCAGGGACCGGGCTATGATGAAGCAGCCGGCATGGGCGGCGCCGATCAGTTTTTAGGCGTTGGTGCCTAGCTTGCCTTCAAAGCGGCTAGCAAAGCTGAAAGGGTAGGTGTTCAGCGCCCCGCGCTTGGTGGTGATGGCACCCTTACCGTCCTTAACGGCCGCCCTGCCATTTTGCCGTGCCATATGTCGTCATACCGTTCCTTTACTTTGTAATCGGCGACTGTTTCGTACAAGCATTAAGCCGTGCTAACCATCCCGCTTAACTCCAGCTTAGCCCTGTGACGCCAAGATGAACACGCCGCAACCTGTATTGCTTGTCGTTGCGGTTGCATTGGTGGATCCGGACGGCCGCGTGCTGATTGCACAGCGTCCCGAAGGCAAAAGCATGGCGGGGTTATGGGAATTTCCGGGGGGGAAGGTCGAGACCGGCGAAACGCCGGAAGCAGCGCTGATCCGCGAGCTGTCCGAGGAACTCGGCATCGCGGTGAAGGAGGCCTGTCTCGCGCCGTTTACCTTTGCTTCGCATACCTACGACGCATTTCACCTTTTGATGCCGCTCTACATCTGCCGCCGCTGGGATGGAACTCCCGCGCCCAGGCATCATGCGGCTCTGAAATGGGTCCGCCCGCGCGACATGAAGGAATTTTCCATGCCCGCGGCCGACTTGCCGCTTATCCCCATGCTGCGCGATCTCTTGTGAAGCATTGCGGCGGCGCCACCGCCATGGAATACGCACTGATCGCCAGCCTGATCTCCATCGTGATCGTCACTGGCGTGACCGCAGTCGGCACCAAGCTTTTCACTGTCTTTGCCGCCGTC
>JAPLPI010000250.1 GCA_026400305.1 Alphaproteobacteria bacterium
CCACGGCGCATCTGCACCGCCGCCCAGATCTTGCGATCCGCCAGCAACAGGTAAGCAATCAATACCAGCAGCACCACGTCGAAGATCAAGATCGACAGGAACTGGCTGATGACCCACGCAAAGTTGTGGTTCAGGCCCAGGCTGGCGAAGAAATTGGTGAACAGCATTATTCCGCCGCCATCTTCGTTGCGCCACGCACCAGTTCCTGGCTGCACTTGGCCATGGTCTCACTGGCGCGCGCGACCGGATTTGTCAGGTAATAGTCTTCAATCGCCGCCGTCACGGGCGCACTGTCCAGCACGCCGCTTTCGCCGATGCCGCCCCAGGTCGAGGCGGCCGTGTCGGCATGGACCGGCGCGGTGTTCAGGGTAGCGAAATTAGTGACGTCGGTTTCGAGCGCGGCCACCAGCGCTACGCGGCTGTCATACGGCAGACGCACGCCCAGCACGTCGGACAGAGCGCGCAGAATGGCCCAATCTTCCTTGGCCTCCCCCGGCGGGAAGACGGCGCGGCGGCCACACTGCACCCGGCCTTCGAAGTTCACATAGATGCCGTCCTTCTCGGTATAGGCGGCGCCCGGCAGGATCACATCGGCATGATGGGCGCCGGCATCGCCATGGCTCCCCTGATAGACCACGAAGGCGCGGCCCAGATGCGCCAAGTCGATCTCGTCGGCACCCAGTAGATATATAAAGTCGACCTCGCCCTTCTGAGCACCGTCCACGATGCCGGCCACGTCACGCCCGCCCTGCCCCGGCAGGAAGCCCAGGTCCAGTGCGGCGACGCGCGACGCTGCGGTGTGCATGATATTGAAGCCGTTCCAGCCGCCTTCGACATGGGTGCCGGCCGGGCCGATCATGCCGGTGTCGCCGGCAATCTTGGCCGCCAGCTTCAGGATCGCCGCGCCGTCCTTGCGGGTCAGCACGCCGGAGCCCAGCACGATCATTGGACGCTTGGCGTCGGTCAGCACCTTGGCAAAGTCATGACTGCCGCTGGCAATCTGTTCCAGCACCGCAATGTCGGTGCCCAGCTGCTGCGCCGGGTAGGTCAGATCGATCGCCGGGCCGATATTGGCGACCTTCAAGCCGCTGGCCAGCCAGGCCTTGCGGATGCGGGCGTTCAGCACTGGCGCATCCCAGCGCGGATTGGTGCCGACCAGAAAAATCGCATCAGCGGCTTCGACACCGGCAATGGTAGAATTGAACAGATAAGTCTGGCGCGGGCCGCCGGAAATTTTCGAGCCGTCCTGGCGGCAGTCAAGGTTTGTGACGCGCAGCGCGCCCATCAGATCCTTCAGCGCCTTGATCTCTTCGGCCGCAGCCAGATCGCCAACAATGGCGGCCATCTTGGCGGGCGATGTGTCGCGCACCTTAACGGCGATGGCCGCAAAGGCTTCCGCCCAGCTCGCCGTCTTCAGCTTGCCGCCCACGCGGACATAGGGACGATCCAGGCGCTGGCGCACGAGCCCGTCACAGGCGTGACGCGCCTTGTCGGAAATCCATTCCTCGTTCACGTCTTCATTCAGGCGCGGCAGCACGCGCATCACCTGCGGTCCGCGCGCATCGACGCGGATGTTGCAGCCCTGCGCGTCCATCACGTCCACGCTTTCGGTCTTGCGCAGCTCCCAGGGGCGGGCGTTGAAGGCGTAAGGCTTGGAGGTCAGCGCGCCCACCGGGCACAGGTCCACCACATTGCCCGACAATTCCGACGCAAAGGCCTTTTCGAGATAGGTCGTGATCTCCATGTCCTCGCCACGCCCCGTCGCGCCCAGGTCCGGCACGCCGGCCACTTCGGTGGCAAAGCGCACGCAGCGGGTGCACTGGATGCAGCGGGTCATGATGGTCTTGACCAACGGTCCCATATACTTGTCTTCGACAGCGCGCTTGTTTTCGTTAAAGCGGTGGAATGCGGCGCGGCCA
>JAPLPI010000423.1 GCA_026400305.1 Alphaproteobacteria bacterium
CCAGCAGTTCAAGGACCGGACCTTCTGGCTGGCACGCGTGCCGGGCCTCCATATTGGTGAAGACTGCATCTTCCGCCAGGCCAAAGCCTTCCGGCCCGGCAATGAACAGGTCTCCGACCTCAGCGCGCGCATCAAGGACGAGGGCTATTTCCAAATTGCCCACGACACGGGGCTAGACCTGACGTTGATGGCCGATCCCGTGCGCAGGTTTTCGGCGGATGGCATCGCGCCTGTCTTCGCTTTCCTGTTTGACGAATTCTGGGCGCCGGTCCATGCCCTGGATGAGCTCTATGGCAGCATCCTTGGCAGCTACGGCATGCTGCCGCATTGCTGGGTGTGGAATGTCGATCCGCAGAAAGGCGATGCGGGATGGAATCCGCACCGCGATATGGGCCATGTCGCACTGCGCGCCGACGGATCTCCCATCGCCATCACCACTTGGGTTCCGCTGTCCGAGGCGAGCCCGCTGAACAGCTGCATGTACATGGTGCCGGCCCATGCCGATCCGGTTTACGGCACACCGCAGGACAAGGAGTGGCGCTTCGATCTGCCGTCCATCCGCGCGCTGCCGGTCAAGCCGGGCGAGATCCTGGTATGGAACCAGGCGGTGTTGCACTGGGGCAGCCGTTCCTCGCCGCGTGCCGAACAATCCCGCGTCAGCATGGCGTTCGAATTCCAGCGCATTGACAGCCCGGCATTCGCCAAGCCGATCATTCCGCCGGGTCAGCCGCTATCCTTCGAATCCAGATTGAAACTGATCTCCCGCCAGCTGCTGCAATACCGGCACATGTACAAGCTGCACCCAGACGTCGAGAATCTCGCGCTGGAACTGGCCGGCTAGACGTCTCCAGATATACTTCCTTTGTGAGGAAGTCGAAGCGCTTGAGCTCGCATTGCCGAAGGCGGTGCTGATTGCCGCATCGGTGGCGTCGCGGCCGTGCGCGATCAGCAGGCGCCAGATGCGTGGATGGTTGTGGCGCGCGTTCATAGTGTGCCACTTGCCGCCTAGGTAAGTTTTCAACCAGCCGCTGAAATCCAACGGTGAGTATTGGGCGGCACACCGATATCGCCTAGATAGACAGAGCATTATCGCACCGGAATGTTTATGTAGCGGTACAGGGTGATGGCCAGATGAGCATACCTATCCGATACGTTGGGCCGGAAACCTAAGTCCTTCGCTGTTTTTTGAAAGGCAGCCATGCCCCGTGAGGCGGTCACTGGCGAGGCTCCCGCAAGAACGTGGGCCTTCACCGGTTCCCTGAAAAGGACTGCCAGCGACACTCCTAGACTCGACACCTCGGAGGGGGGCATCAACTGACCGTTTTTTATCGGAAGTCGAGTTTTTCTGACCGAGGAAGAATGTCCGCTTTTGGCGGCGGTCTCAACGGGTGGACGCGACACTTTATCTTAGAAGGAAAAGATGGAGTGGATTGCGATGAGACAAGGACTTAGCCGAGGGTTTACGGCGGCAGAGAAGACGGAGTTGTGGGATCGCTGGCAGCGAGGGGAGCCGCTGAAAGCGATTGGGCGGGCGTTTGATAAGGGGTCATCGTCGATATATTTTCAACTGGCCCCATATGGCGGGATCCGTCCCGCGCCCCGGCGGCG
>JAPLPI010000365.1 GCA_026400305.1 Alphaproteobacteria bacterium
ATACGGGCTTGTGCCCGCTTTTGCACGGTAGGCTCGGCTTTGGCGGACAAATTGTCAACGGGGCGGGGTAGACGTGGAATTCTGCGCGGCGCTGCCGGGCATGCGCTTGATGCGTGGAAATCTGTAAGCATGGCAGCCCATGGGCCAAGTTGCCCAGGAAGGCCAGAGCATCAACTCAGACGCGGCAAAATCGTGAGGGTGAAAAGCAGCGCACCTGAAATCACTGGTCTTCTGATCGGAAGTCTTGCGTCACCAAGATGCCGATCATCGGCTTCCATACTTTATCACTATCTGCGGCACGCGCCGGCAGGCGCGATCAGCCGATCCATTAAATGCCGATAAAATCATGTGGAAATTGCTGTCAACACCAACATCCGGCGTTAACACCCCGCCGCTAGGGTGCTGTCAGGGCACATGGAGGGTGGTTTCATGATTCAACATATTGGCGCGGTTCTGCCGGCGACTGCGGCTCTGATTGGAGTAAGCAGGATTCACAGCGTCACGGCGGAATTTCATCCTGTCGTGGTGCTCGTCCCCAGCAAACAGGCACAGCTGGAAACCGCGCCGGTACGCGCGGTGACTTCAGCCTCTATGCGGGCCATTGCAATCGGATTTTAAGCGCCCGCTTCAGCCCGACGCAAAAGGGTTGTCGTGAAAGTCATCCGTCGGCCGCAGCGGAATCGGCAGTGCGGGCTTGGCGCCGATGAATAATTCCAGGGTAATCGCATTGCTGGCTTTGTCCCACGCCATCTGGGGCGCAATGCCGCCCGGCTTGCGGAAGGCCTTGCCATCGAAGTCGAAGGTGCGCGGCGCCACTTCGCTCCAGCCATTCACCAGCCCGGCCGACAGGCGCGCACGCAGTTCATCGATCTGCTCGCGGCTACCGGTGATGTAGGTTATGTCCAGCGCGCTGATCTTGACTTTTCCGCTGGGCAATATCTCCACCCGTGCCGCCACGATGGTGCCACCGCTTTCATAGCCGCCTTCCCACTTGCCCACCGGCGGGGCGAGCTTGGAACAGGCGGCGAGCAGCAGCGCAGGGCCGCCAACAGCAAGGGCTTGGTCATCGGAAGACTCAAGTATTTTGCGCTCCCATGCTAGCATCCCGGCAAAGACAACGCATATGGGGGCGCCATGCCAGCCTGGAAGATTGCCCTTGGAGAGCTGATCTCGGAGGCCCTGGCCGTATTCATCATCATCGTGATCGGCTGCTCGGCCGCCTGCATGTACACGCTGTACGACCCCAGCCCCTATGTGAACGCCTATTGGGGCGTGTGCATCACCTGGGGCCTGTCGGTCACCATCGCCATCTATGTCACAGGCGCCGTGTCGGGCACCCACGCCAATCCCGCAGTCACCCTGGCGCTGGCGCTGTATCGCGGGTTTCCCTGGCGCAAGGTGCTGCCCTTCAGCGTGGCGCAGGTCTTTGGCGGGCTGCTGGGCGCTGGCGTCGTCTATCTGCTCTATGGTCCGGTGATTGATCACTACAATGACCTGCATCACCTGACGCGGGCAGGCGGCGGTGCGGCCGGCGTGTTCTTCACTCATCCGGGGCTGGCCATCAGCGTGATGCACGCCTTCATGGATGAGATCATCCTGACCGCCATCCTGGTGCTCGGCATCTTCGCCATCACCGAGGATTTCAACACCGTCGCGCTGCAGGCTAATTCCGGCGCGCTGATTATCGGACTTCTGGTGGCTGCCATCGGCGCAAGTGCCGGTTACCTGGAATCCTGGGCGATCAATCCGGCGCGCGACCTAGGACCGCGCCTGTTCGCTTGGATGGCGGGCTGGGGCGCATCGGCCCTGCCGTCGCCGGGCAGCTACTGGTGGGTGCCGATCGCGGGGCCCTTGCTGGGCGGCGTGGTGGGCGGCGGCCTGTACCAGGGGCTGGTGCGCCAGTTCCTGCCGGCACGGCGCAAAGCCAAGCCGTAACAGGCAGATTTTGCCTATAAGCTGTGCATCCGCGCAAACGGCATGGTCGGATTGCTCAAGCTTTTCTTGCCCCCAAGGCCCCCAGTTGTTATCCCCCTCCCGCAATTTTTCCGAGAGTCGTCCCATGCCGCTGCCCAAGGATTTCCTGGCCGAGTCGCTTGGCCGCATCCAGCCTTCGCCCACCATTGCGGTGACCACCAAGGCGCGCGAGCTGAAAGCCGCCGGCATGGACGTGATCGGTCTGGGCGCCGGCGAGCCGGACTTCGACACGCCGCAGC
>JAPLPI010000090.1 GCA_026400305.1 Alphaproteobacteria bacterium
TTTCGCCGCGCATGTCCTGCTCGGAGTCGATTGGGGGGACCGGGAAGTAGCCGCCCTTGACCGCCGGACGATGGCCCAGATTGCCTTCGGCATATTCGGTGCCGGTGTTCCAGGCGCCTTCCTTGGAGTCGACATAGTAGAAGGCCTTGTTCATGCCGACGTCGAAACGCACATCGTCGAAGATAAAAAATTCAGCTTCCGGACCGAAATATGTAGTGTCGCCAACGCCCGAGGAATTGACATAGGCTTCAGCGGCCTTGGCGATGGAGCGCGGGCAGCGGCTATAGTTTTGGCCCGTCATGGGCTCCACCACGTCGCAGATCAGGATCAGTGTGGTCTGGGCGAAGAAGGGATCGATCACCGCGGTGTCGAGGTCCGGCTTCAGCATCATGTCGGATTCATTGATTGCCTTCCAGCCGGCGATCGACGAGCCGTCGAACATGGTGCCTTCGTTCAGGAAGTCGTCATCGACCATCATCAGGTCGAAGGTCACATGCTGCCACTTGCCCTTGGGATCGGTGAAACGGACGTCGACATATTTGACTTCCTTTTCCTTGATCAGCTTGTGGATGTCGGCTGCAGTCGTCTTCTTGTCGGCCATAGTTCAGTCTTCCCTTCAACGTTGATTTGCTGACCGCCCCCACCAGGGCGATGTTCTTGTGATCAGATGGCGTCCGCGCCGGTCTCGCCGGTACGGATACGGATTGCTTCCTCTACATTGAGGACGAAAATCTTGCCGTCGCCGATGCGGCCCGTTCGCGCAGCCTTCTGAATGGCCTCCACGGCGGCTTCCTGGCGGTCCTCGCTGATGACGATCTCGATCTTCACCTTGGGTAGGAAATCCACCACATATTCGGCGCCGCGGTAAAGTTCGGTATGGCCCTTCTGGCGGCCAAATCCCTTAGCTTCGGTGACAGTGATGCCCTGGACTCCGACTGCCTGCAGCGCTTCTTTCACTTCATCCAGCTTGAACGGCTTGATGATGGCTTCAATCTTCTTCATGTGCTCCTCCGCGCGCCCGGATGGGCACGGCTCATATAAATCTTTTGCAGGAGTTGTGCCGTTTTTTTCGAAAAAAAAGCGCATTCTTTTCAATGGCTTGTGGATGCGCCGTCTGTAGCCCTCCAACGGCGGCCTATTAAATAGGCATATTGCACAATAAATCGCCAAATTGGCCGGACGTAAATACCTTGCGGCGGCAGGCAGGGGGAGGGCTCGCCCGGACGCTCAAGCTCCCCTAAACATTGCCACCATGCCCAATCCTGTCTTTTCCAGCCTGCCCACCAGCATCTTCCAGCACATGACCGTGCTGGCATTGAAACATGACGCCATCAACTTGGGGCAGGGATTTCCCGACCAAGACGGCCCGATCTCGCTGCGCGAAGTCGCGGCCAGGCAATTGATCGATGGCCCCAACCAGTATCCGCCGTCCAAGGGTCTTCTTGTGCTGCGCCAGGCGGTTGCGGCGCATGGCGCCAAATTCTATGGCCTGGATTATGATCCCGAAGACGAAGTGCTGATCACCTCCGGCGGCACCGAGGCGATCACCGGCGCGCTGATGGCGATGGCGGGCGTCGGCGATGAAGTGGTGATGATCGAGCCCACTTATGATTCTTACCGTCCCATGGCCGAAGCGGCCGGCGCGGTGGTCAAGGCGATCCAGCTGGGACCGCCGCATTGGCGGCTGACCGAACAGGCGCTGCGCGCGGTCATCACGCCGAAGACCAAGGCCATCCTTATCAACTCGCCGCACAACCCGGCGGGCCGCGTGTTCAGCCGCGAAGAACTGGACGTGCTGACCAGGGTGGTGACCGGCACCAATATCGTGGTGATCTGCGACGAGGTCTACGAGCATCTGGTGTTCGATGGCCGCGCCTATATTCCGCTGGCGTCGCTGCAAGGCATGCGCGAACGCGTTTTGCGCATCGGTTCGGCAGGCAAGATTTTCTCGCTCACCGGCTGGAAGGTGGGCTGGGTGACCGGCCCGCGCGAACTGGTCAGCGTGGTGACCAAGGCGCACCAGTTCCTCACCTTCACCACCTCGCCGGCGTTGCAGCTGGGCGTGGCGCATGGACTGACCCATGAGATGGATTTCACGCTGGCGCTGACGGCGCGGCTGCAGAAAAACCGGGACGTGCTGTCGGCGGGGCTGTCGAAGCTTGGTTTCGAAGTGCAGCCCTGCGAAGGCACCTACTTCCTCACCGCCGGGATCACTAAGCTGACCAACGAGAAGGACTTTGCCTTCTGCGAACGGTTGATCCGCGAGGCCGGAGTGGCGCTTATCCCCCTGTCGTCCTTCTTCCAGAGCGGCACGCCCGACACTTTCGTGCGCTTTGCCTTCTGCAAGCAGCAGTACCTGATCGAGCAATCGCTGGACCGGCTGAACACATACTTCGCCAAGACATGAGCGGCGAGATCCTCACCACCGCGCAGATGGCCATGGCCGATGCCTTCGCGGTGGAGCATGGGGTGCCGTCGCTGACCCTGATGGAAAATGCCGGCCGCGTGGTGGCCGATTGCGTCACCGAGCGCTTCAAGCCGTGCCCCGTCACCGTGCTGTGCGGCCCTGGCAACAATGGCGGCGA
>JAPLPI010000123.1 GCA_026400305.1 Alphaproteobacteria bacterium
GTTCAGTTCCAGCCGCACCGCCGCCGCCGGCACTTCTGCCAGATTGGGATGGGTGTAGGTGTGGTTGCCCACTTCATGCCCGCTGGCCAGCACACGCTGCACCAGGTCCGGATGAGCCTCCATTGCCGAGCCGATCATGAAGAAAGCCGCCGGCACCTTTTTTTCCTTCAGGATGGACAGGATGGTCGGCGTCCAAGCGGGATCGGGGCCGTCATCGAAGGTCAGTGCCAGCTTCATGGGCAGCGCGCCGGCGCGGCGGATCACATAGCTGGTGGGCAGGCTGTCATAACTTTCGTCCACGATATCGCCGGTGGCCGCTTCCATGGTCAGGCCGCGCGCACCCAGTGCCGGATCGCTTTCCACCCGCAGGATTTCGCCGAACCCGTCATAATCTGGGTTTTCAAGATCGTTCTGGATGAGCTTCAGGCTTTCCGGCGGCCCTGCGCCATAGCGGCGGCCCATCAGCGGCAGGATGGAGGGATCCTCATAGCCCAGCTTCCACAAGGCATAGCCCGCCGGGCGATACGGATCGGCGGCATGGATCTGGTTGAAGGCGGTGACGCCGTCCAGGAACCAGACCTGATGATCGCCACCGATATCGTTGTAGCCGAAGTGCGGATTGTTGGTGGCCGGGTCGAACAGCACCGTGGCGCTGTTGTCGCGCGCCGTGGCCATCGCATATTCAAAGCTCAGAACAGTGGCGGGCTTCTTGGCCGCCCAGTCATAGGCCCAGGAACCAAGGGTGACGATGGTGCTGTCGGCGGGCAACTGGCGCATGCGCTTGTCCAGCGTCTTTTCGTACCAGTCCTGGGCCGCGATGGAACCGGCCGGGCCGTCCTGGTCCACCTGATCATAGGCCATCAGCATCGTGTAATCGACGATGTCGGCGAAGGTGCGATAGGGCCAGTCTTCGTCATCGAAGGGCACGGCCTGTGCGGTGACCCAGTCATGCGGCGCGAATTTCGCCGACATTTTCGTCAGGAACGTCTCCAGATCCTTGTGCGCGCTCTTGGGCACTGCCTCGAAATCGATGGTAACGCCCTGCAGCTTGTTGGCGGCGATGAAGGCCATGATGTCGTTCAGCAGCTTGTCCGACCGCGCCGGATCGGCCAGTAGCCGGGCCAGGCCTGCGCCATCCCAGCGGCCGGCATGAGCGTTCTGGACCACCGGCAGGACGGCGACACTGGGCTTGTTGGTACGGATGAAATCCAGCGCGCGCCGGTCCATGCGCGTGGTCAGATGCATGTCCTCCCCATCCAGGGTCATCCAGACCGGTAGCACCCAGTCAAGGGTCTTGAGCGAACGCTTTAACGACGGCCAGGCCGGATCATCCTTGCCCTGCCAGTTGGTATAGAAGCCGATGGCCAGGGCGCGGCCATCCTGCGGCTTGAGGATGGCAGGCAGCGCCCGGCTGGGCAGTGCGCTTTGCGCTTTGCGCAGGCGGGCGATCTCTTCCAACCGGCGCTTTTGCGCCGCTGCCGCCAGCCGCTTGGCGCGCGCCAACAGGCCGGGTTTCTGGGCCCGCTTGAGCAGATTGGCTTGGGGCGCGGCCACGCCCCGGCCCGGCAAGCCCAGGCCGGTGACCGGCGGGGCCAGTGCCAAGCTGGTGACAAAGCCCACCAGGATGACCAGGGCGGCTATGCCTACCACCCAGGCCACCACCTTGATGCGGGCGGCACGGCGCCCAGAAGCATCGAAGAAGATGGGATCTTTGGCCATGGGCCTTAGATACAACTTGCCGGACCAGACGCGAAGAGGGTGCGCGTCATGGAGTCGCCACCCAGGGGTAGGTGGCGGGATACGTATGGCAGGCTGCGGCGTTCATGCTAATGAGGCCTATAGCGATACAGGGTGTTCAAGCGTGCCG
>JAPLPI010000277.1 GCA_026400305.1 Alphaproteobacteria bacterium
GTGTCGGGCTTCTATTTCGCCCATCCCGAAAGCCGCTATTTCGGCATCGGCAAGATCGAGCGCGACCAGGTGGAAGATTATGCCAAACGCAAGGGCTGGGACTTGGAAACGGCCGAACGGTGGCTATCTCCTATCCTGAATTACAATCCGCGGACGGTAGACGCCGCGTAGGGGAATTGATGTCCGTCTGGGGTAAAGTCAGTGGCGCCGCGGCCGGCCTGTTTGTGGGCGGGCCCATCGGCGCGCTGGTCGGCGCCGTGGCGGGGCATTTCTTCCTGGACCGCGACAGCGATCCCGGCGTCACCTTCACCATCGCCATCATTGCGCTGGCCGGAAAAATGGCGCGCGCCGACGGCGTGGTCACCGAGGAAGAGTTCAACATTTTCCAGCGCGTGTTCGGCGTGCCCCCGCACGAGGAAGCCAATGTGCGGCGCATCTTCAACCTGGCGCGCCAGGACATGGCGGGCTTCGAGCATTATGCCAGCCAGATCGCGCGCCTGTTCATGGGCAATCCCGCCATACTGGAAGACATCCTGGACGGGCTGTTCGAGATCGCCAAGGCGGACGGGGTGCTGCATCCCTGCGAGGCCAAATTCCTGGAGCGGGTGGCGGAAATATTCGGCTTTGCGCCCAATGAATTTCGCCGCATCCGCGCCAGCCATTTCGCGCCGGAGCTGACCGACCCCTATGTGATCCTGGGCCTGTCCTATGCCGCCGATGATGACGAGCTGAAACAGACCTATCGCCGGCTGGTGCGCGAGAACCATCCCGACAGCCTGATGGCGCGCGGCGTGCCGGCCGAATTCATCAAGCTGGCCAACGACAAGCTGGCGGCGATCAACAGCGCCTATGAGAAAATCTGCACCGAGCGGGGCGTGTGATGCGTAGCGTTCCGCGGCCATCGCCCAATCATGATGACAGGGGCGGCGCAGCTATCGACATGCTGGTGTTGCACTATACCGGCATGACCAGCGGGGCGGCGGCGATAGAACGATTGTGCGATCCGGACGCGAAGGTGTCGGCGCATTACACCATGGATGAAGACGGTACGGTATACGCGCATGTGCCCGAAGAGCGCCGCGCCTGGCATGCCGGCGTGTCGCATTGGGCGGGAGCCGATAACGTCAATTTCCGCTCCATCGGCATCGAGATCGTCAATCCCGTGCATGAATTTGGGTATCGCGCCTTTCCCGAGGCGCAGATCGTGGCGTTGATCAACTTGTGCGGCGGCATCGTGGCGCTCCATGCCATTCCCGCCTCGCGCGTACTGGGTCACAGCGATGTGGCGCCGGCGCGCAAGGACGATCCGGGCGAATTGTTTCCGTGGCAGCGCCTGGCGGAAGCGGGCATCGGTGTGTGGCCGCAAGGTGTGAAAAGTGATCTGGGTGCCGAGGCGCTGACCCGTTACGGCTATGACCCGAACGCCCCGCAGGACAAGGTGGTCACCGCCTTCCAGCGCCATTTCCGGCCCAAAAGCCTGACCGGCCAATGGGATGGTGAATGCGCCGGGCTGCTGGCTGGATTGCTGGGACCGCAGAGCGTATAACCCGCGCCGTCAGATGGCCGGGTGACCGCGGGCTCCGCAAGGGGTTCGAGGAAAGTCCGGGCTCCACGGAAAAACGGTGCCGGATAACGTCCGGCGGGGGCGACCCCAGGGATAGCGCCACAGAAATGACACCGCCTACCGGCCTAAAGCCGCGGCAAGGTTGAAATGGTGCGGTAAGAGCGCACCGCGTTCCTGGCAACAGGAGCGGCTAGGCAAGCCCCACCGGGAGCAAGACCAAATAGGGACGGCACGTAGGCTTTTTCGGCCAGCCGTCCGGGTCGGTCGCGTGAGGTGTTCGGTAACGAACGTCCCAGAGGAATGGTCACCCCTTCAGCAATGAAGGACAGAACCCGGCTTACAGGCCATCTGACATTTTATTTATCATCCTCATACGTCGCAGCTCGAGTCGGCTTCGCCGAGAGGGAGAAGGAAGCTGGTGGATGCGGCTTGTCGCTCGGCGGAATGCCTCGCTCGCGCTAGGACAGCTTCTCTATAGGACAGCTTCTCTAGTGTCGCTTCGTCGGCATCGCCGTTGAAATATTTTTCCAGCAGGTTGAAGAACAGCAGCTCGTCGGGGGCGGCTTCGGCGAACAGGGTCAGGCTGGAGCAGAGCTTCATGTCGTCGGGTGTTCCAAAAATCTCGCGGGCGCTTTTGCCCCGCACATTCATCAACGCCTGGCAGCAGTCGCGGTAGCGCGCGCCCAGCACAGGATGGGCCAGATAGCGGGCGGCTTCCACCGAATGGATGGCGTATTGCCGCGACATGGCGCTTTGGCCCAGTCCCAGAAGTTGCGGAAACACGAACCACATCCAGTGGCTTTGCTTCTGGCCCGCGCGCAGTTCCGCCAATACCTGGGCATAGATAGGCGCCTGGGCGTTGACGAAGCGCTCCAGGCTCATACGCCGGCCTTTTTTGCGGAGACTTCGCCGATGGCGGCCCAGTCCTTGTCCTGCCAGCCCCAGGCGACGGCCTGGTCGAAATGCGTCTTCAGCAGTTCGGCGGTTGGCATGTCCACGCCCAATCCTTCCGCGGCGCTGCGCGCCAAGTTCACGTCCTTCAAGCCCAGGGTGAGGGCAAAGCCCGCCGGCTCGTAGCTGCGATTGAGCACCATGGCGCCATAGGCCTTGAACACCGCGCCGGTGAACAGCCGCCCGCCCAGCACGTCATGGAACAGGGCGGGGTCCACGCCGCCCTTGCGCAGCAGGGCAAAGACTTCGCCGATCGCTTCCAGCTCGCTGGCGATCATGAAGTTGGCGGCGATCTTGAACAGGTTGGCTTTCTCGGGTGCGTCCATGGTCACGGTGCGAGCGCCGATCTTGTCAAACACCGACTGCATGGTGGCGAGCGGTGCGGCATCGCCGCCGGCGATCAGCGCCAGTTGTGCCGATTCCGCCATGTCGGGTCGGCCCATCACCGGCGAAGAGATATAGGCCAAGCCCGCCGCCTTGTGTCCCGCCGCCAGTTCGCGCGCGAAGTCCACCGAGATGGTGGCCATGTTCACATGGATCAGGTTTTTTGCGGCTTTTTCGAGCAGGGGACCGGCAAGCCCGACTTCGCGCATCACCGCGTCGTTCGACAGCATGGAGAAGACTGCATCGCCCTGCAGCGCATCTTCCGGCGACCTGGCGGCAACCGCGCCCTTGGCGGCCAGCGTCGCGACCGGCTCCTGCGAGCGGTTCCACACCGTCACCTGGTGGCCGGCCTTCAGCAGGTTCGACGCCACGTGATTGCCCATGCGGCCCAGGCCGATAAATCCGATTTTCATCACCAACTGTCCCTTGATTGCATGTCGCCGCGCGGCAGAAAGGCTTTGAGAATGGGCATTATCGGCACGTCAGGCCGCCGATGGCGCGGCGCAGTTTTAGCCCTAATCCTGTCACCGACAAGCCGGTCACCGCGCTGCCGCCGTTTCACGAATCATCTTCCGGTTGCAGGGGCGGGGCGGCCGGAACGGCTGCAATCTTTGATTGTGCTTCCGGGCGCCCGGGGCAAAATCGTTAACGGGCTGTTTACCACCGTCACCATAGTGTTACCACGTTCTTTAATTGTTCTTCTGAACCCCACCGCTGGGGTCGAAAATCGTTAACGACACAAGTCAAGCCACTCAAATATTTGGGTTTTTGGTTTGACTGGATATTCCGTCCCATGCTATCCCATACTGTCCCAAAGGGTCCATTTGGCCCGCCGGCGCGCGCGGCCCCTTCGGCCCGCGGAAGGCACTCGGGGGCAGGGGGTATCAGGTGCCATGACCGGGTTGGTCCAACCGTTCATTTCGACGGTGGCAGGCTCGCTCGACAGCAAGGGGCGGGTTTGCATTCCCGCCACCTATCGCCACCTCCTGGCCGCGCAGAACACCACCGGCGTTTTCGTCTGCCCCAGTTTCATCGATCCGGCGCTGGATGCCTTCGGCCAGGATCTGCTCGACCGCATCAATGCACGTCTCGCGGGTCAGGACCCGTTTTTCTCCGCCAGCTTCGATGACGAAGCCACCGCCCTGATCGCGCGCACCCAGTCGCTGCCGATCGACGAGAATGGCCGCGTGCGCATTCCCGACGCGATGATCGAACATGCCGGCCTGAAGGACAAAATCGTCTTCGTCGGCAAGGCGCAGAAATTCCAGATCTGGGACGAAGCCCGCTACGCGCCCATCGAGGCCGAAGCGCTGGCGCGGGTGAAGGCCAAAATGGAACGCGCCCGCAGCGGGGAGGCGTCATGAGCGGCCATATCCCCGTGATGCTGAACGAAGTGCTGGAAATGCTTTCGCCGCGCGACGGCGCATCCTATGTCGACGGCACTTTTGGCGGCGGCGGTTATGCCAGCGCCATCCTGGAAGCGGCCGATTGCACGGTGCTGGGCATCGACCGCGATCCCGACGCCATCGCGCGTGGCCAGACGCTGGTGGAACGTTTCGCCGGACGCCTGACCCTGGTGCAGGGCGAGTTCTCCTGCATGGACCAGTTCGCGCAGGAGAGCGACGGCGTGGTGCTGGACCTGGGCGCGTCGTCCTTCCAGTTCGACCAGTCGGCGCGCGGTTTCTCGTTTCGCGAAGATGGACCGCTGGACATGCGCATGAGCCTGTCGGGGGAAAGCGCCGCCGACTTCGTGAACACCGCCGACGAACGCACCCTCAGCCTGACCATCTCGCGCTACGGCGAAGAGAAAAACGCCCGCCGCATCGCCCGCGCCATCATCGCCGCGCGCCCCGTCACCGGCACCGCGCAGCTGGCCGCCATCGTGTCGGAAGCGCAGGGGCCCGCCGCCTTGCGTCACGCCATCCATCCGGCCACCCGCACCTTCCAGGCGCTGCGCATCCATGTGAATGACGAACTGGGCGAGCTGGAACGCGGCCTGGATGCGGCGCTGAAGATCCTGAAGCCGCAAGGCCGGCTGGTGGTTGTGTCCTTCCACAGCCTGGAAGACCGCATGGTCAAGCGCTTCCTGACAGAACGTTCGACAGCTGCGCCGCGCGCCTCGCGTCACGCCCCCGCCGATACGCGCGCCCATGGCGCGGCGTTCCAGCTTCTCACCACCCGTCCGCGCACACCCACGGACGAGGAAATCAGCAGCAATCCTAGAGCCCGGTCCGCCAAGTTGCGCGCTGGCCTGAAACTGGCGGCATAGGAGAGCATCATGGTTCGTATCCTGAACTTCTTCTGCTTGGCGTTGATGGCCTTCACAATCCTGGCGCTCTACCGCGTCTCCGAAAAAACCCGCGTCGCCCACATGGAGCTGAACCAGGTCAAGAGCCAGATCGCCCGGGAGCGCGGCACCATCGGCGTGCTGGAAACCGAATGGCAGCATGTGGCGTCGCCGGACCGCATCCAGCAGCTGGCGCAGGCGCGGCTTGGCATGGCGGACAGCGCATCGGTGCAGCTGAGCTCCTTCGACCAGATCCCGCGCCGCGGCGTCGAAGCCCCGCTGAACAACAGCCCAGTCCACAATGCCAGTGCGCAGTTGCCTGTTGCCGCGCCGGCGCCCGCACCAACCGCTCCCAATATGTGAGGATATGAGCGAGACTATCCACCAACGGCGCATCATTATCGGAGCGGTCATCTGTGTCGCCGCTTTCGCGCTGGTGGGAATCCGTCTCGTCCATGTCACCCTGCTGAAATCCTGGGAAGGCGGGCGCGCCGCCACCGCCGTGGTGGCCCGCGCCGACCTGACCGACCGCAATGGCGAGCTTCTGGCGCGCGACCTGCCGGTCAAGGATCTCTATGCCCGTCCCGTCGTGTTCTGGGACAAGCGCGAAGCGGCGCGAGGCCTGGCCGCCGCAACCGGCGCCGACGAACGCCGCCTGCTGAACGGCTTCAACAACGCCAAGCATCCCTATGTGCTGGTGGCCCGCCAGATCACGCCCGCCACCGAGGCCCGGGTGATGCATCTGGGCCTGCCCGGCCTGGAGTTCGAAGCTGGCGGCAAGCGCTATTATCCCGATGGCCGCAATGCCGCGCAGGTGATTGGCGTCACTGATGCCGACAATGCCGGTGTCAGCGGTCTTGAGCTGGGCCTGCAGGATCAGATCCAGAAGGCGGCCGGCGGAAAGGTCGCCACCTCGATCGACATGCGCGTGCAATATATCCTATCGCATGAGGTCAAGCAGGCCCGCGATACCTTCACGGCCCACGCCGCCGGCGGCATCGTGATGGACGTCAATACCGGCGAAGTGCTGGCCATGACCTCGCAGCCGGATTTCGATCCCAACCAGCGCAGGCTGGGCGAGCATGACTCCACCCGAAACATCATGGCCCAGGACGTCTACGAGCTGGGCTCCATCTTCAAGATCCTGACCTTCACCATGGCGCTGGAGGATCGCACCCTCAAAAGCCTGGACGAGGTTTTCCCCATCGGCCAGGGCATGAAGCTGGGCAAGTTCACCATCCATGAAGCCGAACACATGCCGACGACGTTGCCGGCGCGCGATATCCTGGCCCAGTCTTCCAACATCGGCACCAGCCAGATCGCGCTTCGCAGTGGCTCGACCCGCCAGCGCGATTTCCTCACCCATGTGGGGATTCTCAAGCCGCTGAAGAGCGAGTTGCCGGAAAGCGCGCGGCCACTCTATCCGCCCAGCAGCAACTGGGGCGAAATCGCCACCGCCACCATCGGCTTTGGCCAGGGCATCTCGGTGACGCCGCTGTCCTTCGTCGCGGCCGCGGCGCAAGTGGTGAATGGCGGACGCAGCATCGTCCCGACATTCGTGAAGCAGGAGAAGGCCGATCTGCGCGGCGAGCAGATCATCCGCCCGGAGGTTTCGGAGCAGATGCGGGACCTGCTGCGCTATGTCGTGACCAACGGTTCGGGCAAGCGCGCCGACGTCGTCGGTTATGACGTGGGCGGCAAGACCGGCTCGGCCCAGGTGCCGGGGCCTGGCGGCCGGTATATTCCGCACGCGCTGCGCACCAGCTTCTACGGCGTGTTCCCGGCGCACAATCCCCGCTATGTCGTGTACATCCTGCTGGATCAGCCGCATGGCACAAAGGCGACGGCCGGTTTCGCGCTGGCCGGCTGGACGGCGGCGCCCGCTGTCGGCCGGGTCATCGCCCGGATCGCGCCACTGCTGGGCGTGCCCAACGTTCCCCCACCGACCAGGCTGGCCTCGCAATGACGCCACAATCACATTCGACAATGGCGAGCATCAAAGGCTTTGCAGGCCTTACAATTACAGGCTTGGCAAGCGACAGCCGCAAAGTGAAGCCGGGTTACCTGTTCGCGGCGCTGGCCGGGACCAAAACCGATGGTGCGCGCTTTGTGAAGGATGCCGTGGCGCGCGGCGCCGTGGCGGTGCTGGGTGCGCCGGTCCTGGCCGATGATGTGGCGGCGCTGGGCGTGCGTTTCATTCCCGATGAAAATCCCCGCGCCGGCCTGGCGCGCTATGCCGCCGCCTTTTTCGCCAGTCAGCCCGACATCGTTGCGGCCGTTACCGGCACCAAAGGCAAGTCTTCCATCGTCGCTTTCCTGCGCGAGATCTGGACGGCGCTGGGCAAGTCGGCGGCCAGCCTGGGGACTGTCGGCGTTACCGGTCCGAACGGCACCATCCCGCTGTCGCACACCACGCCCGATCCGGTGGAAATCCATGAACTGCTGGCGACGCTGAAAGCCGATGGCGTGGACCATCTGGCACTCGAGGCGTCCAGCCACGGGCTGGACCAGCATCGGCTGGACGGCGTGCGGATCAAGGGTTGCGGCTTCACCACCATCACCCGTGACCATATGGATTATCATCCGACGTTTGAGGATTACCTGACCGCCAAGCTGCGGCTGTTCTCCGAAGTGGTGGCCGATGGCGGCGTGGCGGTCATCAATGCCGATGCCGATCATGCGGATCGTTTCATCGCCGCGGCGCAGGCGCGCGGGCTGAAGCTGATTACCGTGGGCCGCAAGGGCGAAACCATCCAGCTGGATCGTCGCGAAGACCGCGGCGGCGCCCAGGCGCTGACCCTGCATTACCAGGGCAAAATTTATTACGTCGAACTGCCGCAAGCCGGCGCCTTCCAGGCCTCGAATGCGCTGGTAGCGGCGGGCCTTGCGATTGGCCTGGGCGAGGACTCCGCCAAGGTGTTCGCCGCGCTGGAGCATCTGAAGGGTGCGCCGGGGCGGATGGAGAAGGTTGCCTTCGCCGCTTCGGGCGCGCCGGTCTATGTCGATTACGCTCATACCCCGGATTCGCTCGAAAAAGTGCTGGAGGCCCTGCGCCCCCACACCGCGGGCCGGCTGCATGTCGTGTTCGGCTGTGGCGGCGACCGGGACAAGGGCAAACGCCCGCTGATGGGCGCGGCCGCTGTGAAGCTGGCCGACGACGTGATCGTCACCGACGACAATCCCCGCACCGAGGATGCCGCCACCATCCGGGCCGCGATCCTGGCGGCGGCGCCGGGCGCGCGGGAGATCGGTGACAGGGCCGAGGCCATCCGCGCGGCCATGGCCGACCTGAAGACCGGCGATGTGCTGATCATCGCCGGCAAGGGCCATGAGACGGGCCAGTATATAAAGGGCGAAGTGTTCCCCTTTTCGGACCGCGAGCAGGCGATTGCCGCCGCGCTGGCTTTGGGAGGCCGCGCGACATGAGCCTGTGGTCGTCCGCCGAAGCTGAAAATGCCACTCTGGGCAAGGCGTCCAAGCCGTTCGCCGTGAACGGGCTGTCGATCGACACTCGCACCATCCAGGAAGGCGACTTGTTCGTCGCCCTGAAGGGCGACAATCGCGACGGCCATGATTTCGTGCGCGCCGCGTTCGAGGCCAAGGCCGGTGCGGCCTTGGTGACCCACACGCTCGATGGCGTCACGGGCGCGCTGCTCACCGTCGGTCATACCCAGCGCGGCCTGGAAGACCTGGCGCGCGCCGCCCGGGCGCGCAGCAACGCAAAGATTCTGGCCGTCACCGGCAGCGCCGGAAAGACCACCACCAAGGAAATCCTGCGCCTAGCCTGCAATGCGCTGGGCCGCACCCATGCCAGCGCCGCCAGCTACAACAATCACTGGGGCGTGCCGCTGTCGCTGGCTGCCCTGCCGCGCGACGCCGAATATGGCGTCTTTGAAGTGGGCATGAACCATTTCGGCGAACTGCGGAATCTGGTCAGCTTTGTGCGTCCGCATGTGGCGCTGATCACCACAATAGCGCCCGCGCATCTGGAATTCTTCGGCAACTGCGAATCCATCGCCGATACCAAGTCGGAAATCTTCGAAGGCTTGCTCCCGGG
Source organism: Alphaproteobacteria bacterium (assembly GCA_026400305.1). GTDB lineage: Bacteria > Pseudomonadota > Alphaproteobacteria > Micropepsales > Micropepsaceae > Rhizomicrobium. Next base: position 9,244 of record JAPLPI010000277.1, read on the forward strand.
TGGCGCCGGTCTTATCCCGTCGGACAGCGCATATGCCGACCGCCTGAAGGCGCGCGCCAGGCAGGCGCAGGTCTCGCGCATCGTCACCTTCGGCAGGGACGGCGACGCCAGGCTGATTTCCCTTGCTCCCGATGGCGAAGGCATGCGCGTCAAGGCTGATATCCTGGGCGTGGTGGTGGATTGCCATGTCGGCGCGCCGGGCGAGCATATCGCCCAGAATGTGGTGGGCGCGCTTGCTGCCATCGCGCTGCTGGAAGGCGACGTGCTGAACGCCGCCGCCGCGCTGAAGAACTTCACGGCCTTGAAGGGTCGCGGCGCGCGCTTTGACGCCAATGGCATCTCGGTCATCGACGAAAGTTATAACGCCAATCCGGCCTCCATGGCGGCGGCGCTGGCGCTGCTCGGCGACGCCAAGGGCCGCAAGATCGCGGTGCTGGGCGACATGCTGGAAATGGGCGAGGGCGGTATCGCCCATCACGCCGGCCTGGCCGCGCCGATTGACGCGAACAAGACCGACCTGGTGTTCGCCAGCGGCGCCCAGATGAAGGCGCTGTGGGAAGCGTTGCCGGCGTCGCGCCGCGGCGGCTATGCCGAAAGCTCGACCGCCCTGCTGCCGATGGTGACCAAGGCATTGAAATCCGGCGACACCGTGCTGGTCAAAGGCTCCAACGGAGCGCGCATGTCCGTGATTGTGGAATCTCTCAAGCAAGAGAAGGGCGCCTGATGCTTTATTACCTGTCGCTTCTCACCCATACCGACCAGCTCGCCTTCTTCCGCCTGTTCAAATATCTCAGCTTCCGCTCGGTGGGCGCCATTGTCACCGCGCTGATGATCGCCTTCATGATCAATCCCATGCTGATCCGCTGGCTGAAGGTGAAGCAGGGCAAGGGCCAGCCGATCCGCGCCGACGGTCCCCAGCGCCACATTCTGGAAAAGGCCGGCACCCCGACCATGGGCGGGTTGCTCATCCTGATTCCCTGGATCAGCTCCACCGTGCTGTGGGCCAGCCTGTCCAACCGCTATGTCTGGATCGCGCTGCTGGTGACGGTCAGCTATGGCCTGTTGGGATTTCTGGACGACTATTATAAGGTGACCAAGCGCACCTCGGACGGGCTCTCTGGGCGCACCAGCCTGCTGATCGAGTTCGGCGTGGCCGCGATCGCCACCTGGCTGATCATGCAGTCCGAGACGCCGGCCCTGTCGGGCGCGCTGGCGGTGCCCTTCTTCAAGGCGGCGCTGTTGCCGCTGGGCCTGTTCTTCCTGGTGGTCGGCGTCTTTGTCATCGCGGGCGCCGCCAATGCGGTGAACTTCACCGACGGGCTGGACGGTCTGGCCATCATGCCGGTGATGATCGCGGCCGCGACCTTCACCCTGATCGTCTATCTGGTGGGCAACGAGAAATTCGCCGCCTATCTGCAGATTCCCTACATCGAATATTCCGGCGAGCTGGCGATTTTCCTGGCGGCGCTGGTGGGCGCTGGGCTCGGCTTTCTTTGGTACAACGCCCCGCCCGCGGCCATCTTCATGGGTGATACCGGTTCATTGCCGCTGGGCGGCGCGTTGGGCGTGGTCGCCGTGTCGGTCAAGCACGAGATCGTGCTGGGCCTGGTGGGCGGTTTGTTCGTGCTGGAAACCGTCTCCGTCGTGGTGCAGGTGGTTTCCTTCAAGCTGACCGGCAAGCGCGTCTTCCGGATGGCGCCCATTCATCATCATTATGAACAGCTGGGCTGGACCGAGCCCACCATCGTGATTCGTTTCTGGATCGTGGCGGTGGTGCTGGCGCTGCTCGGCCTCGCAACCTTGAAGCTTCGCTAGATGATCCCAAGCCGCGCCTTCGCCAATCGCACCGTCGCCATCTTCGGCCTGGCCCGCACCGGGCTGGGCGCGGTGCGCGCGCTGGTGGCCGGTGGCACGCGGGTGATTGCCTGGGACGATGACAGCAATGCGCGCGACCTGGGCGGCCAGGAAGGCGCTAAGCTGATGCCCTGGCGCGAATGGCCGTGGGAAACTATCGCCGCGCTGATCCTGTCGCCCGGCGTGCCGCTGACCCACCCCAAGCCGCATGGGGTGGTGGAACATGCCAACCGCGCCAAGGTGCGCATCATCGGCGATGTGGAACTGTTCGCCCATGAAATCCGCCCCGATCCGAACGGCAGCGCCAAGGCGCCCGTGATCGCCATCACCGGCACCAACGGCAAGTCCACCACCACCGCGCTGGTGGGGCACATATTGAATGCCTGCGGCTTCGACGCCCAGATCGGCGGCAATATCGGCAAGTCGGTGCTGGAACTGTCGCCGCCTTCGGCCAAGACCATCTATGTGCTGGAAATGTCCAGCTTCCAGATCGACCTGGCGCCGGGCCTGACACCCGATGGCGGCATCCTGTCCAACCTGTCGCCTGATCACTTCGACCGTCACGGCACGATGGACAATTACGCCGCCATCAAGGCGGCGGCGCCCAGGCCCCTCCGGTTTCGGTGGGCAAGGTGCTGGGCCGTGGCATCTTCGTGGTGGACTGCACTCTCTATGACGCCATGGGCGCGCGCGCGGTGAAGGTCATGGACATGGCCACCGCCGCACGCCTGCCCGGCGCGCACAACTGGCAGAATGCGGCGCTGGCCTATGGCGCCGTGCGGCCCTTTATCTCGGACACCAAGGCGATTGCCGCGGCCATCGCCAGCTTCCCGGGGCTGGCACACCGGATGGAAGATGTCGGCCATATCGGCAAGGCCGCCTTTATCAATGACTCCAAGGCCACCAATGCCGACGCGACGGCGCGGGCCTTGGCGGTGTATCCCGACATTTTCTGGATTGCCGGCGGCAAGCCCAAGGAAGGCGGCATTGAAAGCCTTTCCGAATTCTTCCCCCGGGTGCGCAAGGCCTATCTGATCGGCGAGGCGGCGCCCGCCTTCGCCCGCACCCTGGACGGCAAGGCGCCTTACGACATGTCTGGCACATTGGAGATTGCGGTGGCCAAAGCCGCCGCCGATGTGGCGGCATCTTCGGCGGCGGCGCCCGTGGTGCTGTTGTCGCCGGCCTGCGCCTCCTACGACCAGTTCAAGGATTTCGAACAGCGCGGCGATGTTTTTCGTAGCCTGGTGTCCAAGCTGCCCCGTGACGTGATGGTGGCATGATGTTGAACCGTTCGGACAAAAGCGGGTTTGCCAACTGGTGGTTCACGGTGGACCGGGTTGCGCTGCTTTGCATGCTGGTGCTGGCCGGCATCGGCTTGATGCTGGCCTTTGCCGCCAGCCCCGCCATCACCGGCGGGCCGCTGTCTGCCGGCGACTTCCGCTATACCGCGCGTCAGGTGGTGTTTGCATTCATGGCCATCGGCATCCTGTGTTCGGTTTCGCTGCTGTCGTTGCGCCAGATTCGCATGCTGGCGGCGGTGACCTTTGCCTGCGCCCTGATCGGCTCGTTCCTGGTGTTGTTCATCGGCGCCGACGTGCTGGGCGCGCGCCGTGAGCTGGATCTTGGGCCATTTGCGTTGCAGCCTTCGGAATTCCTCAAGCCTAGTTTCGCGATCCTGGCCGCCGCGGTGCTGGCCGACCGCCAGCCGCTGGCGATTCCCAAGCCGCTGGTGACGTTTTTGCTGCTGATACCGGCGCTGCTGATCCTGATCCGCCAGCCGGACGTGGGCCAGACCGGCCTGCTGCTGTGCCTGTGGGGCGCCATGCTGTTCTTCTGGGGCATGTCATTTGTGTGGGTCGGCGCCGGCATCGGCATTGCCGGGGCGCTGGGCTTTGTCGCCTATGAAATCTTCCCCCACGTCCATCATCGCGTGGAGCAGTATCTCAGCGAGGACGGTACCGGCTATCAGGCCGGGCTGGCGCTGAAAGCCTTTGCCCATGGCGGGCTTGCCGGTGTCGGCCCCGGCGCGGGCACCATCAAGTACCGCATTCCCGACGCTCATTCCGACTTCATCTTCGCGGTAGCGGGCGAGGAGTTCGGCTTCCTGCTGTGCGGATTGATCGCGCTGATGTTCTGCATCCTGACCGTGCGGCTACTGCTGCGTTCGGCTGCTGCCCGCGAGCCTTTCGCGCAATTGGCGGGTGCGGGCCTGGCCGTGGTGACCGCCGTGCAGGCCTTCATCAACATGGGCGTTGCGGTATCGCTGCTGCCGGCCAAGGGCATGACCTTGCCCTTTATCTCCTATGGCGGTTCCTCGCTGTTTGCCGTGGCCCTGACCATGGGCTTTGCCCTGGCGGTCACCCGCCAGCGTCCCAACATCCGCATGGCCACGCGCGATGATCCCACCTTCTTCATGGTGCGCGCATGAGCCTTGTTGTCCTGTCAGCAGGCGGTACCGGCGGGCATCTGTTCCCTGCCCAGGCGCTGGCGGGCGAACTAGTCAAGCGCGGCTGCGAGATCGTGGTGATGACCGACTCCCGTTTCGCCAATTATGCCACCGCCTTCCCGCGCGCCCGGATCGAGACAGTGCCGTCCTCGCCCTTTAATGCCATCGCCTCGCCCTTCAAGATCGCGGCCGGCATCGCCATCGCCTTCGCCAAGCTGCTGAAGCTGAGGCCCGATGCGGTGGTCGGCTTCGGTGGCTATCCCAGCGTGCCGGTGATGGTCGCCGCCAATCTGGCACGCCTGCCCACCGCCATCATCGAGCAGAATGCCGTGGTCGGCCGCGCCAACCGGCTGGTGATGAACAAGGTGAAGCTGGTGGCGGCGGCTTTCCCCATCGCCCGCTTCGCGCCCACCGATGCGTCCAAGGTGGTGCTGACCGGCAATCCCCTGCGTCCC
>JAPLPI010000209.1 GCA_026400305.1 Alphaproteobacteria bacterium
TGGCGCTCCAAGGCGCCGGTGATCTTTCGCGCCACGCCGCAATGGTTCGTGGCGATCGATAAACCGTTCCATGATGGCAAGACCCTGCGTGAACTGGCGCTGAAAGCCATCGGCGAAACCAGGTGGTATCCGCCGCGCGGCGCCAACCGCATCGGTTCGATGGTGGAAGGCCGCCCTGACTGGGTGCTGTCGCGCCAGCGCGCCTGGGGTGTGCCCCTGGCGATCTTCGTGGAAAAGAAGACCGGCCAAGTGCTGAACGATACTGCCGTCTTCAAGCGCATCGAGCAGGCCTTCGAGGCCGAAGGCGCCGATGCCTGGTTCATCTCGCCGCCGTCGCGTTTCCTGGGCGAGGGGCGAAACCCCGACGATTTTGAACAGGTCACCGACATCTTGGACGTGTGGTTCGATTCCGGTTCGACCCATGTCTTTGTCGTCGAGCAACCGATTGACGCCAACTGGCCCAAGGCCGAACGCGCCGACCTGTATTTGGAAGGCTCCGACCAGCATCGCGGCTGGTTCCAGTCCTCGCTGCTGGAAAGCGTCGGCACCACCGGTCATGCGCCGTACAAGGGGGTGCTGACCCATGGCTTCGTCCTGGACAAGGACGGCCGCAAAATGTCCAAGAGCTTGGGCAATACATTGGCGCCGCAGGTGATCGCGGAAAAGAATGGCGCGGAAATCCTGCGCCTGTGGGCGGCGTCTTCGGACTTCACCGAAGACTTGCGCATCGGCGAGGACATCATCAAGGCCAATGTCGAGGCCTATCGCCGCCTGCGCAACACCATCCGCTTCATGCTGGCCAACCTGTCGGGCTTCGGTGAGAAGGAACGCATCGATTTTGCGCAGATGCCGGAACTGGAACGCTTCATGCTGGCGCGCCTGGCCGAGATGGATGGGATCGTCCGCAAGTCCTATGAGGATTTCGACTTCGGGCTGGTGAACTCCACCCTGTTTAACTTTTGCACCAACGACCTGTCGGCCTTCTATTTCGACATCCGCAAGGATGCGCTCTATTGCGACGCCGCCTCCAGTGCGCGCCGTCGCGCCACGCGTACTGTCACGGACGAGATTTTCCGCCGCATCGTCACCTGGTTCGCGCCCATTCTCTGCTTCACCATGGAGGAAGCCTGGACCCTGCGCTTTGGCATGGACCAGAGCGTGCATCTGCAGGATTTCTTCCCGGCGCCGGCCGGATGGGCCAATGCCGAGCTGGTCAAGAAGTGGACCCGCGTCCGCGAGTTGCGCCGCGTGGTCACCGGGGCCCTGGAACTGGTGCGCGCCGACAAGACCATCGGCTCTTCGCTGGAAGCCGCACCCGTGCTGGTGGTGAGCGAAGCCGCCGACAAGGCGCTGTTCGACTCTATCGACCTGGCCGAAATAGCCATCACCTCGGCCGCCTCGGTGGAGGTCGCGGCCAGCCTGGACGGACTTTATATGGTGCCTGAGATCAAGGGCGCGGCCGCCCGGTTCGTGAAGGCGTCGGGCGACAAGTGCGCCCGCTGCTGGCGCGTGCTGGATGATACCCGCGCCGACACCCATTTGTGCAACCGCTGCACCGATGCGGTCGGCGCCCTGGAGCCTGCATGACCAGGCTGCAGCCGCGCGAAATTGGTCTGATCGCCGCCGCCTGCGCGCTGGCGGCCGACCAGTGCTCCAAGCTGTTCATGCTCTACGGGGCGGGTTTCGCCTATATGGCACCGGGCCAGGCGGTGCCGGTCTTGCCGTTTTTTAACCTGGTGATGGTGTGGAACCCGGGCATCTCCTACGGCCTGTTTCCTGCCACTAGCGCCGCCGGTACTGCCGCGCTGGTGGGGGTGAGCATCGCCGCCGTGGCCGTGCTGAGCTGGCTTTTGTGGCGCGCCACCACCCAGTCCCTGGCCATCGGCTATGGCCTGATCATCGGGGGCGCGCTGGGGAACAATCTGGTGGACCGGCTGGTCTATGGCCGGGTGGCGGACTTTTTCCACTTTTACGGCTTCGGTTATGACTGGTATGTCTTCAATATAGCCGATCTGGCTATCACCCTGGGGGCCGTGGCCATCCTGTATGATGTGCTCAAGCCCGAACACCCGCCCGAAAACCTGGGGATATCGTCCGATGGCCATGAGGTCTAAAATGAAACTGTTGAATGCGGCTTTGGCGCTTGGCCTCTGCACGGTCGTGCTGAGCGGCTGCGATTCCATCCGCAAGGTTGCCGGCCTGAACAAGAAGGCGCCGGACGAGTTCGCCGTCACCACCAAGGCGCCGCTGGTGATCCCGCCCGATTTCAACCTGCGTCCGCCTATGCCCGGCGCTCCGCCGACAAACCAGCTGGATCCTTCTAGCAACGCGGAAGCGGCCCTGTTCACCAATGTCGATCCCCAGACTGTCGCCAACGGTATGCGCGGCAACTACACGCCGGGTGAAAAGATGCTGCTGGCTAATGCCAAGATCCAGCGCGTCGATCCGGCTATCCGCGCCCGCCTGAATGCCGACCAGCGCGCCGCGGTGCAAAATGCCGACCGCAGCTTCACTGACCGGGTGCTGAACACTGCCGCCACGCCCGATACCGGCAAGGCGGTCAACGCCGATGCCGAAATCGCCAAGGGCAGCAAGAAGACGGGTTCGGCGAATTCTGTGAAAAAAGAAAAGAGCGGCGGCTGGTTTGACTGGTTCTAAAGCCGTTTTTCTGCGCGCCGCCTGCGTGATGGCCATGGTGTGCGCCGGGGGCAGCGCCTCGGCGCAGACCGATAAGTCCGCCAATCGCGCCAAGCTGTCCCAGCCTGCGCCCGTCAATCCGCGCCAGACCGGCAACAACACCTTCCAGTTCGCGTTGGCCAACGGCATGCAGGTGCTGGTGATCCCCGATCATCGCGCCCCCGTCGCCACCCAGATGCTGTGGTTCAAGGTCGGAGCGGTCGATGATCCGCCGGGTATTTCGGGCTTAGCTCATTTCTTCGAGCACATGATGTTCCGCGGCACCAAGGCGGTGCCGGGCGATCTGTTTTCTCAGACCATCGCCAAGAATGGCGGCGAGACCAACGCTTTTACCGATCACGATTACACCGCTTTCTACGAACAGATCGCCAAGGACCGCTTACCGCTGGCTATGAAGCTGGAAGCCGACCGGCTGGTCAATCTGGATCTTTCCGATTCCCATGTCGGTCCCGAGCGTGACGTGGTGCTGGAAGAGCGCCGCATGCGGGTGGAGAACGAGCCCCAGGCCCTGATGGGTGAGCAGATGCGCGCCGCGCTGCACCTGTCCCACCCTTATGGCCGCCCGGTGATCGGCTGGTCCGAGGAAGTGCGCCGCATCGACCGCGTTTCGGCGCAGAATTTCTACGACCATCACTATGCGCCCAACAACGCTACGTTGGTGATTGCCGGAGACGTCACGCCCGATGAAGTGCGCAAGATGGCGCAGGATGCCTATGGCAAGGTGGCGGCGCGCGAGCTTCAGCCCCGCGCCGAATTCACCGAGCCGCCGCGGCTGGCGGAAACCCGCATGTCCATCACCCGCGCCGATGCGCGGGTGCCGGTGTTCAGCCGCATCTATCGCGTACCGTCCTATGCGGTGGGCACGCCCGGCCAGGCCGAAGGGCTGGAAACCTTCGCTCAGCT
>JAPLPI010000286.1 GCA_026400305.1 Alphaproteobacteria bacterium
CGATATCCTCGATCCGCAGCAGGAAATCGTCACCGCTCTCATAAGCGGTGATGGCGGCATAGGCATGGCCCAGGTGCAAAAGCCCGGTTGGACTGGGTGCAAACCTTGTGACAATCATCGTGCCGACTCTAACGCATAGAAACGCCCATGGCACTTTCCGGACCAACTCTCGCGCCCGCACGCGGCCCTGCCACCCATCTGGTGGTGCTGGTGCATGGGTATGGCGCCGATGGCCAGGATCTGCTTGGCCTGGCCAATCATTGGCAGGGCGTGTTGCCCACAGTCGCTTTCGCCGCGCCCAATGCGCCGACCCGCGTTCCGGGCAGCTCCGGCTATCAATGGTTTCCCATCTCCCGCATCGACCCGCACGAAATGCAGAAGGGCGTTGAAGTAGCTGGTCCCCAGCTGGACGAATATATGGATGGCGAGCTGGCGCGTCTGGGTCTGCCGCCTGAGAATCTGGCGCTGGCGGGATTTTCCCAGGGCACCATGCTGTCCTTGCATGTGGGCCTGCGCCGCAAGGTCCGGCCCGCCGCCATAGTTGGCTTTTCCGGGCTGCTGGCGGGCCTGCCGCCGCCCGGAGAAATCCCGCCGGTCCTGCTCACCCATGGCGACAGCGACAAGGTGATCCCGCCCCAGGCCATGTTCATGGCCGCTACCCAGCTGGGCGCCGCGGGGGCCCGGGTGCAGTGGCACCTGGCGCACGGCATGGGCCATGGCATCGATCCCGAAGGGCTGGCCATTGCCGGGGAATTTCTGGATTTGGCGTTTCGCGGCCTGTTGAAAAGCCAGGGGGACACCACCTGCGTCCTCAAACCATCATGACGAATCAGCTAGCCTCTTGAGCAATTCAAGGGCTTGGCCCTAGTGTCGGGATCTTGCAAAGGGGAACTGCTTTCACAGGATCTGGTCCGTGCTAGCACCTGCTGTCATCCCAAGGGCCACCAGCCACTGCCCGGCGCTGGTGCTCAACGCTGATCATCGTCCCTTGAGTTATTATCCGCTGTCGCTCTGGTCGTGGCAGGACACTATCAAGGCGGTGTTCCTGGACCGGGTCACCATCCTGGAAGAATATGACCGGGTGGTGCGCTCGGCGCGCTTCGAGATGAAGCTGCCCTCGGTGGTGTCGCTCAAGACCTATATCCGTCCGGCTCGCCGTCCCGCCTTCACCCGGTTCAATGTGTTCCTGCGCGATCAGTTCGAATGCCAGTATTGCGGCGACCCAAAGGACCTGACCTTCGATCACGTTATTCCGCGCAGCAAGGGCGGGCGCACCACCTGGGAAAATGTCGTCACCGCTTGTTCGCCCTGCAATCTGACCAAGGGCGGGCGCATGCCGAACCTGGCCAAGATGCATCCGCGCAGCCGCCCGCACCAACCGACGGCGATCGAGCTGCGCGAGCATGGTCGCAAGTTTCCGCCGAATTATCTGCATGAGTCCTGGGCGGACTATTTGTACTGGGATTCGGAGCTGGAGCCCTAGATTCGCTCGGACAGCTTGATCGCGATCCGGCAACCCGCCTTGATGGTCTCGCTCAGCAGCTTGTAGCCCGGCGCCTGCTCGGCGCCCTGCGCGATGGCGGTTTCACGGTGGGCGGCTTCATCGGCACGGAAATCCTCGACCGCTGATTTCAATGCCGGATCTTTGTCTTCCAGCGCCACGATCTGCGCCGCGTAATGTTCGTCAATTACTTCTTCCACGGCGGCGGTGCAGGCAAAGGCCGCTTTCTCGCCCATCGCAGCGGTAGCCGCGCCCAGCGCAAACCCGGCGATACGCCACACCGGCTCCAGTGCGGTGGGTCGCACTTTGCGCTCATTGACCATCTTGTCGAAGGCTTTCAGGTGCCGCTGTTCCTGCTCGGCCATGTGGGTGATGGTTTCGACGCTGGCCTGCGTGCCCTTGCGACGCTTCAGCACCGCCAGCTGGCCTTCATAGATGCGCACGGCGCCATATTCACCTGCATGATCCACCCGGATCATGGATTCAATATCGGCGGCGGAACCGGGCGCGGCGGGCTTGGCTTTACGCGGCATGTTTGCGGCCGAGTAGAAAAGCGCCGGTTCCGGCGATCAGGAAAGAGAAAATCGCGTTATAGGCCGCCAGTGACAGGCCCAGCAGGCGCCAGGTCACGACATTGCAGTTGACGGCCGGCGGCGGCGCGCCGGAACCCAGGACATAGGCATGCGCCACGGTGCAGCCGGACGGTCCCGGCAGCGCGCCCCATTGCATGCCGGCTTGATAAGCGCCGATTAGTCCGGAAATGGCGACCAGCGCGATCACGGTCATCGCCAGAGTGCGAACATCTTTCTTCCACAGCGCAGCTGCAGCCAGACCGCCGCTGATGAGGATCAGAAGCTTGGGCTGCCAGCTGGTCAGCATGCCCCATTGTGCTGCGGCGGTCAGTGCCACCACCGCGCCCAGCGCGACGGTACCGGTGGCCAGTCTATCGCTCCTGGACACGCCGATCAGGCCAAGCGCGGCGGCGGCGATGTGCGGCCAGCGCTGCCAATGACACATTTCGCAAGGCGGAAGATGTTGAAGATACTGGAAACAAAGTGCACCCAGAATCAATGCCAGCGCGCCGGCACCCACCAATCCTGCAATCTGTTCATTACGTATCATGACGGGCGAATTTGCTTTCGATCTAGTTGCGAAACGGGATACAAATATCGCCTATCCGTGAGCCACAGGCAAACACGTATGCTGTTTCGAAAAAAGCCTGTCCCCCGTCATGAATTGCTGAAGATTGACGGCCGCATGCTGGAAGTGAGGCTGCGCCTCAATCCGCGCGCCCGGCGCATGATCGTCAAGGTCAATCCCACCACGGGCGAAGTCAGTGTTACCGCGCCGTCACGCCGCGGGCTGGCGTATGCGCTGGATTTCGCGCGCGGTGAACAGGACTGGATCCGGGGCCGACTTGCCAAGGTGCCCGGTCCGGTCTTGCTGGGCGTGGGCGCGACCATTCCGTTCATGGGCACGGCGCATGAAATCCGTGCCGCCGCCAAAGGCCCCGCGCCGGTCTGGGCGGATGACGGCATTATCTGGGTACGCGGCCACGAAGCCCACGCCTCGCGGCGGGTACAGGATTTCCTCAAGAAGCAAGCGCGTGAGGCTCTGGAAGCGCGGGTGATGGAGCATGCGCCCAAGCTGGGCGCCAAGCCGGCGCGCATCACGATCCGCGATACCGCCAGCCGTTGGGGTTCCTGTTCTTCGGGCCGTTCGTTGTCATTCTCGTGGCGATTGATCTTGGCGCCGGATTTTGTGCTGGATTATGTCGTGGCGCACGAGGTGTCTCATTTGCGCGAAATGAACCACAGCCCGCGCTTCTGGGCGCATGTAAAAAACCTGGTCGCCGATATTGATACGCCGCAAGACTGGCTCAAGCGCTATGGTCGTGAGCTGCGGCGCTACAGCGCCAAAACTTAAGTTCCGCCAAACAGTCCGTTGAGCAGGCGCTGGATGGTATCCGGCTTGGTCTTCTTCTCTTCCGGCGTGGGTTCCGCACTCTGTTCTGCTGCGGGCTTCTCAACCGACGGCATCAGCGCCGTGCGCGCTAATGGCCGCACCGGCAGGCCCCGTTGCGCCTCGCTCATAAAGGCATGGAACATGCGCGCAGGCAGGGTGCCGCCGGTCGCCTTGATCATGGGCTTGTTGTCGTCATTGCCGATCCACACGCCGCACACAAGGTCGGCGGTAAAGCCGACGAACCAGGCGTCGTGAAAATCCTGGGTGGTGCCGGTCTTGCCGGCGGTGGGCCGATCCTCCAGGCGCGCGGCCTTGCCGGTGCCGGTGGCGGTCACTTCGCTCATCAGCCGTGTCATTTGCATATCGTCCTGGGCGCTCATCACGCCGCCGGGGCTCATGGCCTTGCGCTGATATAAAAGCTTGCCGGAGCGGGTCTTCACCCGAAGCACGCCAAAAGGTGCCACGCCAGTGCCGCCATTGGCGAAGGGGGCATAGGCGCCGGTCAATTCCAGTGGCGTTACGCCCGATGTGCCCAGCGCCAGCGAAGAAACTTCCACCAGCGGCGAGGCGATGCCCAGGCGCCGCGCGGTGTGGGCGACTTCCCTGGGCCCCACTTCGGCGGTGAGCTGGGCGGCGACGGAGTTAGACGATTCCGCAAAGGCCTGGATCAGAGGCATCTGGCCCTTGAAGCGGCCTTCGAAGTTGGTGGGCTGCCAGCCGTGAATGTTCACCGGCCCGTCATTCACCGTTTCGTCGATGGTGTGGCCATGTTCCAGCGCGGTTAGATAGACGAAAGGCTTGAAGGCGCTGCCCGGCTGGCGCACCGCATCGGTGGCGCGGTTGAAACCTGAACCGCCGTAGGTCCGGCCGCCCACCATGGCGCGCACCGCACCGTCCGGCGTCATCGCCACCAGCGCTGCCTGATGGGCTTTGTATTTCTCGCCTTCGCTGTCCAGTCCGCTCGCCACGGCGCGTTCGCCCATCGCCTGGATTTCCAGATCGTAAGTGGTTTCCACGATCACGGGTTCGCTGGACTGCGGTGTCACATCGTTCAGATGCGCCATGATCCAGTCGGCGAAAAAGCCCGAACCCGGCGTGGCATTGGCGCGCACGATGCGCGGCCGTGTGGCTTCGGCCTGGGCGCGGCTGTTCTCGTCGATGATGCCGGCATCCTGCATCGCCCGCAGCACCGCGCGCGCGCGTTTCAAACCGGCATCGATATCGGACAAGGGATTGTAGCGGGCGGGCGCCTTTACGCTGCCGGCGATCATGGCTGCTTCGGTCAGGCCCAGCTCCCGGGCATGTTTGCCAAAGAAGTTCTGCGCCGCCGCCTCGATGCCGTAAACGCCGGCGCCGAAATATACGCGGTTGAGATACAGGGTCAGGATCTGGTTCTTAGTGTAGCGGCGCTCCAGATACAGGGCCAGCATTGCCTCCTGTATCTTGCGCTCAAAGGTGCGGTTGGCGGACAGGAACAGGTTCTTGGCCAGCTGCTGGGTCAGGGTCGACCCACCCTGCACGACATGACCGGTCATCGCGTTCTGGAAGGCTGCGCGCGACAGACCGATGGGATCGATGCCGAAGTGCGAGCGGAAGCGCCGGTCTTCAATCGAAATGAAAGCGCCCGGAACATATTCTGGCAGGTCTTCGGCCCGCACCATCTGGCCTTGCGTCAGCCCGCGCCGCGCGATCAGCTGGTCGCGATCATCCAGGATGGTCACGTCCTGCGACGGGCCGCTGATCATCAGGTTGCCGACATCGGGCAGGCTGGAGAGGACGTGCGAAAAAAACAGCCCGCCAAAGATCACGCCCCAGGCGCACAGCATCATCAGCACATAGGGCCAAGTGGCCCGCGCTTTGGGTCGGGCCGGCTTGGCTGCGGCTTTCACCAGTTTTGGTTTGGCTGCTTTGGGCGAGGCCGGCGCATCGTTAGCCTCGGGCGCGCGGGTTTGCTTGCGCGGCCGGTAAATGACTGATTTTAGAGTTTTTTTGCCCATCCCCCGTTTTAGGGACATGCTGGTTAACGGGCGTTAAACAAATCCTTAACGGCCGGCACGACCATGAAATCAGGCGAAGAGACGGTAACCACCGCCCTCGGTCAGCAGGATCTGGGCCTTAGCCGGGTCCTGCTCGATCTTCTTGCGCAGGCGGTAAATGTGGGTTTCCAGGGTGTGGGTCGCCACCGCCGGGCCATAGCCCCAGACTTCGTGCAGCAGGATATCGCGCGACACGGTGCCGGCGCTGGCATGCAGGAACTTTAGGATGTCGGTTTCCTTCTCGGTCAGCCGGACCTTGCAGCCTTCGGCCTGCAACAGCTTGGCGCTGGGATGGAAGGTATAGGGCCCGATGCGCACCGTCGCGTCATTGGCCAGGGCATGATGGGTGTTTAGGGCATGCAGCTGCTGCAACAGGGTGGAAAAACGGAACGGCCGGGCCAAGGATTCGCAGGCCGTCGCCGCTTCGCCATCGGTCAAAAAGAGAACCGGGCAGGACAGGCCTTGCCCGCGCAGGGACGCCGCAAGCTGCTCGCCGTCATCAAGACCGATGATGGCCAAAGCCAGGGGCCCGCGCACCGCATCCCGCACGGCCTGCGCATCAGCCGCCGCGACCACCTCATAGCCTTCATGTGCAAGCTGTTCGGCCAGGCCTGCGCGTAACACATCGTCGCTTTCGGCCAAAAGAATTCGGGTCGGCATGCGGTCACGGGCGGTTGGGGTGAAGAAGATTAACCTGGCCCGGGCTAAAGCGGCAAATATTGCCGCTTGCATCCGGTCGCAAGTTGATAAAATTCCAGCAATAGCGCCAAAAAAATCTGGCGTGGTGCTTGCTTTGTACAGCTGCGATGAGCGTCTACAGCCCCGTCTACCATGCCATGGTCAGTTCCCCGATTTCCGGGATAAGCGAAGCCGTGACCGTGACCGCTAACAAGGATAGGTCTTCGGACGCAGGCAAAGGCGAGGATTTCTTCCATCACATCCTGGATGTGATCAATCCGCTGCAGCATCTGCCCGTGGTCGGCACCATCTATCGGGCCATCACCGGCGAACATATCGGCGGCATCGAGAAGATCGCCGGCGACACGCTGTATGGCGGATTTTTGGGCGCGGTGAGCTCGATCGCCGACGTGGCGTTCGAAGGCATCGCCGGCAATAGCTTTGAAGATACCGCCATGTCCTGGATCAAGGGCGATGGCATCACCGCCGTCACCAGCGTCAAGGTCAGTGTGCGTGAAACGGCCTTGAATATCCCGGCGCCTTCAGCCGACATTTCGGCCTTGCCGGCCGAAGATTTGGCTGTCGCCATCGCCGCGCCTGCCGCCGCTGGTCCCGACATTGCCGCCCTGACCAGCGCCCTGTCGTCCAAAGGCGTGGACAACGATACCGCCAGCCGCGCGCTGTAAGCCTCGCCGCTCCATGGGAATGACGGCACAGCTGGTGTTCTCCAGCGTCAACTGACGCTATAACCGTTTCATGAACCTCATCGTCACCTCGGACAAAGACGGCGCATGGCTGGACTGGGGCGCGGGCAAGCGCCGCGCAGCCATCGGACCGGGCGGCATCGCCATTAAGCGCGGTGAGGGTGACGGCATCACCCCTCGCGGCACCTTTCCCATCCGCGAAGTCTTTTATCGCGCCGACCGGGTGAAGAATCTGCAAATCGCCTTGCCGCTATGGAAGATTGCCAGGGATGACGGCTGGTGCGACGCGCCGGAGGATCAGCTCTACAACCGTCTGGTGAAGCTTCCCTACCCTGCTCGCGCCGAGACGATGTGGCGGGACGATCACCTGTATGACTTGGTGGCAGTGATCGGCTTCAATGACGGTCCGGTCTATCTCGGCAAGGGCAGCGCGCTTTTCCTGCACTATGCCAAGCCCGATTTTCCGCCCACCGCCGGCTGCGTGGCGCTGATGCGCGAAGACCTGGTCGAAGCGCTGGAGCAGCTTGTGCCCGGCGATCAGATCGTAATCGGCTGATCTGTATTTTGGCGTGTACCGAAGATTGCGGTGCCGACCCGCACATGCGTCGCGCCGAACTTCACCGCCAGCTCGAAATCCCCGCTCATGCCCATGCTGAGATTGGCAAGGCCGTGATCGCGGGCGAGTTTTGCGAGAAAGGCACAGTGGGGCGCCGCGTCGTCATCGGCAGGGGGAATGCACATCAATCCTTCCAGCGGCAAGTCCAGTTTCCGTGTCTGGGCGATCAAAGCGGCGGTTTCTACGGGCAACACGCCGGCTTTTTGCGGCTCCTCGCCGGTATTGACCTGGATGAACAGGCGCGGACAGCGGCCTAACTTTTCGCGCTCGACTGCTAGGGCATCGGCAAGCCTGGGGCGGTCAAGAGACTGGATGACGTCAAACAGCGCCGCCGCCTCCTTCACCTTGTTGGTCTGCAACGGACCGATCAGGTGCAATTCCAGGTCGGGATAGTCGTTCTTCAAAGCGGGAAACTTGGCCATTGCTTCCTGCACCCGGTTTTCGCCGAACAGGCGGTGGCCTGCCTCCAGCGCCTCGCGGATGCCCGCTTCGTCCACCGTCTTGGACACCGCCACCAGCCTTGTCGCGGGCGCCGGCTGGATGGCGGCCTTTCGCGCCGCATCGATGCGCGCCAGTATACTGCTGAGATTCTGTGAAACCGTCATGAGCGCGAACCTAGCCAGATATCAGTCGCTTCTCAACGCCGACATGCCGTTGGTGCTGATGACAGATGCGCGCAAGGTCGATTGGTCGGCTGCGGCGCGCCGCCTGCCGCATGGCAGCGTGGTGGTGGTGCGCGGGCACGATACCGAAAAGCGCCTAGTGCTGGCGGAAACACTGCGGGGCATCGCCCCTATGCTGATCGCCGATGATCCGGCACTGGCGGCGCGGATCGGAGCGGCGGGTCTTCATTTGCCGGAAAAACGCATGAAGGAAGCCGGCCATTGGCGGGCGCTTTTTCCGCACTGGATCATCACCGCGTCGGCGCACTCGCTCAGGGCGCTGATGGGCGCACATCTGCTGGACGTGGTGTTCCTGTCGCCGGTCTTCGCCACCACCAGCCACAAAAATGCCAGGCCGCTGACACCGCTGCGCGCCGCATTCATCGCAAGCCATGCGCCCGTGCCGGTCTATGCGCTGGGCGGCGTCACGGCGCAGAATGCGGCGCTGCTGGCACCGGCCTTCAGCGGCATTGCGGCGATCTCGTCACTCTTGTGACGTGTGCAGATTGAGATGCAGGTAGACCGCATCCATCTTCAATTGCCGGCTGCCGTCGAGAAAAGCGCCACTGCTGCGGCCATAGCTCAGATGCTGATAGCCGGTGCTGAGGTTGATGCTGGGTGAAATCCTGTATCCCAGTGACGCTTGCGTGCCGTTCAGGCCCAGGCGCGGGAGCGCGGCAATCGTTACTTCCTTTGCGACGCCGTTGCGCCTTCCTGGCCCGGCAGCTTTTGCTCGGCGCGCGATTCCGACACCGTGCCATAACCGGCCAGCGACAGCGCGCCGATGTCGGTCTAATAGCGCAGCGCCGCTGGCCCGCGCCCTGCTCCAGCCCGGCTGGCGGGGACCAAAAGCGCCCCCGAGGCTTCGCCGTCCAGGCGCAGCTGGGCATTGCCGGCCGGCCAGAACGGCTGGGTCAGGGCCCAGGTCTGCGTCTGGGCCACCGCTGGGTTCAGGGCGGCGCCCGCCGCCGCCAGAAGGGCCGGCAAGAAGAGGTTACTGACCGGCAATGCGCGGACCTCCTAAGTCTTTGCTGTATAAGCCAAACCCTGCTTTACTGGGCAAGGTTAGCGCCGTTGCGCGCGCAAGGCCCCGCCGCTATAAGCCGTGGGGTCGGCGCTCACTGACCATCAGCAGCGGCCCGCCCCAAAGGAAAAGACGCCCAATGCGAGTTCTGCCTGCCTTGTTGTGTGCGTTGGTCCTGGCCGGCTGCGGCGGCTCGTCGAATGACGGCACCCGGGAGATGGACACCGGCACCTCCATCGCCAGCGGCTCCACCCGCATGACCCTAGGCGTGAACTCCTATCTGTGGCACGCCTCGCTAGA
>JAPLPI010000121.1 GCA_026400305.1 Alphaproteobacteria bacterium
CACCAGGAGGGCGACATGGGGCGGCTTCTTGCGCGATCCGGTCTGCAGCGGATTGCGGGTTGCGATTTCCACCGACAGCAGCGCGCCCACGATGGGCTGGATGCCGCCCTTAGCCAGGGTGTCGGAGATCTCAAAGACCCCGAACAGGTTGTTATTGTCGGTGACGGCCACCGCCGGGGTCCCGGCGTCCCTGGCGAGCTCGACCATTTCGCTGGGGCGCACAGCGCCCTCCAGCAGCGAATAAGCGCTCTTGACGCGCAAATGGACGAAGGAGGCCATAACGGGATCCGGGGGCAGGATTCAGGGGCACAGTATCGCCTGCCCGCGCCGCAGATGGGGCGCCAAGGCGGCCCCTATCCACAGCCTCAGATGCCAGCCTGGCCCAGGACGGCATGGGCGCCGCTAGCCAGCACAAAGGCAGTCACCATGAAAAGAATAAGTCCCGCGCCCGCTGCTGCATCCTTGGCCCACATGCTCACGATCTCCCAGTTTGTTTATATTTGTTCTACTTTAGTTCTCTTCGGAGCGCAAGAACAAAAAGTGATCAATTTCCGTGAAATGCTACGGCTTTGGTCCAATGTCGGGTATCGCGTTGATACGTCATACGAAAAAAGCATCCGCACACGGATCAATTTTATTTGTTCCAGGGGGGGTATAATGTTAACTTTTGAGCCCGTCATAAGTTAACGCGAGAGCTGGGTACCTTCGATGAGCTTGCCCTGATGTAGGAACAATGCCCGATCCATCCGCGACGCCAGTTCAAAGTTGTGGGTGGCGATCAGCGCCGCCAGGCCTTCACTGCGCGTGATGGCGATCAGGGCATCGAACACCCCGCCCGAGGTCCTGGGATCCAGGTTGCCGGTGGGCTCGTCGGCCAAAAGAAGACGCGGCTTGTTGGCCAGGGCGCGGGCGATGGCAACGCGCTGCTGTTCGCCGCCGGACAGCTGCGAAGGCCTGTGCGTTAGCCGCTTGCCCAGCCCCAGTACGCCGAGAAGCCGCGTACCTTCGACCACCGCATCGGCGCGGCTCTTGCCGGCGATCATCTGCGGCAGCACCACATTTTCCAGCGCATCGAATTCCGGCAGCAGGTGATGGGCCTGGTAAACAAAGCCAATGGTCTCGCGGCGAATGCGGGTGCGCTCGGTGTCGTTAAGCTTAGAAGTGGCGGAGCCGGCAATCAAAATCTCGCCGCTGGTGGGCGCTTCCAGCAGGCCCGCGATATGCAGCAGCGAAGATTTTCCCGCACCGCTGGGGCCGACCAGCGCCACGATCTCGCCGGCGTTGAGCGACATGGAAAGACCGCTGAACACTTCCAGCTGCCCCTCGCCCTCGCGGAAGCGGCGGGTGATGGTATCCAGCCTGAGAACTTCACTCATAGCGAAGCGCCTCGACCGGATCGAGCCTGGCGGCGCGCCACGACGGATAGAGCGTGGCCAGGAAGCTCAGAACCAGCGCCATCACCACCACCGACGCGACCTGCATGGGTGCCATTTCGGCCGGCATTCGCGAGAGAAAATAGACGGTGGGATCGAACAAAGTGGTGCCGGTCAACTTGCTGAGGCCCTGGCGGATATTCTCGATATTGGCGCAGAACAGCACGCCGATGGCGAACCCTATCACCGTGCCCGACACGCCAATGCTGGCGCCCGAAATGAAGAAGATGCGCATCACCGCACCGCGGGTGGCGCCCATGGTGCGCAGGATGGCGATGTCGGCCGACTTGTCCTTCACCAGCATGATCAGGCCGGACACGATGTTCAGTGCCGCCACCAGGATGATCAGCGACAGGATCAGGAACATCACATTGCTCTCGACTTGGATGGCCTCGAAGAAGGCGCTGTTGAGGTCCTGCCACGGCACCGTGCGCATCATCGGACCCGCCGCCTTGCCCAGCGCCGGTAGCATTGCCAGGTCGGCTTCGGGATCGTTGATCATCACCTCGACGCCGCTGACCTTGTTGCCCAGGTCGAAATAATTCTGCGCCTCGCCCAGCGGCATGAAGATGTAGTTGTTGTCGAACAGCGTGTTGCCGATGCGGAACACGCTGATGACATGATAGGTCTTGACCCGCGGCGTTGTGCCGAAGGGTGTGACGTTGCCCTTGGGCGCGATCAGCGTGATTTCGCCGTTCACCCGTACGCCCAGCTTGGCGGCAAGACCGGCGCCGACGATCACCGCGTCATCGCCGTCGAAATAGGCCAGCGATCCAGCGCGCAGCTTTTCGGCCACCGCCAATTTCCCCAGGTCTTGGGCGCGGATGCCGCGCGCGATGACACCCAGGTTGCTGTCGTTCTGGCTGGCCATCACCTGGCCGTCCACCACGGGCGTGGCGCGCACCACGCCGGGTACTTTCATGATCCGCGCCGTCACCGCGTCGTAATCAGTCATGTTGCCCATCTGCGACTGGATGGTGACATGGCCCGACAAGCCCAGAATGCTTTTGAGCAACTCCACCTTGAAGCCGTTCATCACCGACATCACGATGATCAGGGTGGCCACGCCCAGCGCGATACCGATCAGCGAAAACAGCGAGATCACCGAGATGAAGCTTTCCTGGCGCTTGGCGCGCAGATAACGGGCGGCGATCATCCACTCGAAAGGCGCGAAAACACCGGTGCTCTTTAGTTTCTTGGGGTCGGGCGATTCTGGCATGGGCCGAACCTACGGCGCCTGCGCGAATCCGTCCATTACAAACGGGGTCACAAAGCCTTGCACAGCGCTTTTGGCCGTCCCATACCGTTTCCATGACCGAGCCAAAAATCCGCGCGAAAATCACCGGCCTGCGGCGGATCGAACTGATCGCCCTGTTCGGCATCCTGACGGTCTTCACCCCCATCGGTATCGACCTGTATCTACCAGCGCTGCCCACCATCGCGCGGGAATTCGGCACCCCCATAGCCGAGATCGAGCATTCGATGGCGGCCTTCTTTCTGGGCCTGTGCGTCGGCCAGGTGATGATCGGCCCCCTGTCCGACCGTTTCGGGCGGCGCTGGCCCATTCTGATCGGGCTCCTGCTCTACATCGCCGGCGCGGCCGCCTGCGCCCTGGCGCAGGGCCCGCTAAGCCTGGACATCGCCCGCTTTTTCGAGGCGATGGGCGCCTGTGCCGGCACGGTGCTGGCGCGCGCCTGCGTCCGCGACCTGTTCCCGCCGCAGCAGGCTGCGCGCATCTTCGCCCAGATGCTACTGATCCTTTCGGTGTCGCCGCTGTTCGCACCGTTCGTCGGCGGCTGGCTGTTGCCGCTGACCGGCTGGCGCAGCCTGTTCTGGCTGCAAGGCGGGGCGGCGGCGCTGACCTGGGGCTTTGTCTGCTGGCTGCTCCCGGAAAGCCATCCCGGCTCGGACCAGCGCCTGCACCCCCTGCATGTGCTGAGCGATTACTGGATCATCCTGCGCGACCGGCGGTTTTTCCGCTTCATCATTCCAGCCATGCTGACCAATGCGGGCCTGTTTGTTTTCCTCACCGGCTGGCCGCATGTGGTGATCGACATCTTCCATGTGCGCCCCGAATATTTCGGCTTCACCTTTGTGCTGAACGGCATCGGCCTGATCATCTTCAGCCAAAGCGCCGCGCGCTGGCTGAAGACCCATCCCGGCGAGCCCCTGCTCTGCGCCGCCCTACTCGCCAATGCGACCGCCGGATTCCTGGCACTGGCGTTCGGCTTTACCGGCTGGGGCGCACTTCAGGGCCTGCTGCCCTTCACCTTCGTCTATTGCGCCATGATCGGTACCATCAATGCCACTGGATCGGGCCTGGCCATGCACCATTTCGGACATGCCGCGGGCATGGCCTCCGCCCTGATCGGCGTCTTGCTGTATGGCGGCGGTGCCCTGGCCTCGGCCCTGATGGGTGCCTTTATCACCCCCACCACGCCGGTGCCCCTGACCGCGCTGATGTCCCTGTTCGGGATTGCCGGCGCGGCCACCTACCTGCTGTTCAGACCCCGCCCAGCGGGCTAAACACCGTCAACTTTCCCCTCGGAGCTTCCCATGCAGCGCGCCCTCGACATCAACCGCACCCGCTTCGCCGACTGGTACCAGGCGGTGGTGCGCGATGCCGACATGGCCGAGACTAGCCCCGTGCGCGGCGCCATGGTCATCAAGCCCTGGGGCTATGGCGTGTGGGAGCAGATCCAGCAGGAGCTGGACCGCCGCATCAAGGCGACCGGCCACGAGAATTGCTACTTCCCCATGTTCATCCCGCTATCCTTCATCGCCAAGGAAGCCGAGCATGTCGAAGGCTTCGCCAAGGAAATGGCGATCGTCACCCACCATCGCCTGAAGCACATCGACGGCAAGCTACAGCCCGATCCGGACGCCAAGCTGGAAGAGCCTCTGGTGGTGCGCCCGACCTCCGAAACCATCATCGGCGACGCCTTTGCGCGCTGGGTGCGCTCGCACCGCGACCTGCCGCTGCTGATCAACCAGTGGGCCAATGTGGTGCGCTGGGAAATGCGCCCCCGCCTGTTCCTGCGCACAACCGAATTCCTCTGGCAGGAAGGCCATACCGCCCATGCCAGCGAGGCAGAGGCGGTGGAAGAAACCCTCAAGATGCTGGAAGTCTATCGCAGCTTTGCCGAGGAC
>JAPLPI010000228.1 GCA_026400305.1 Alphaproteobacteria bacterium
GGCAAGGCCAACATCGCCTGGGCCATCACCGGCGAAGATGGCGCGGTCCTGGACTGCAATCCCGTCTATCGCCGCATGGCGGGCGTGGGCGAGATGGAATCGCCGCCGCCGCCCGAACTGGCGCTGTCGGGCGAACCCAGCGCCGCGGTTCTATATCGCCTGTCGCGCGATGCCGCCGAAGGTCGCGCCCGCGAGGAAACTTTTGTGGTGGTGCCGGGGCTGGAGATCGTCGCCGCCGTGCGTCCCTTGCCCGACCGCCAGGCCGCCTGGTGGTTCACGCCCAGGCTGGCCGCCAGTTCATTGCCCCAGCCGGTCCTGACCCGCGCCGCCGCGGCTGCTGCTGCGCTTGCTGTTGCAGCGCCTGTGCCTGTCGTCACGCCGGTGCTGCCGATCAGGAATATCGGTGATCTGTTTCGTGACGCGCCTATGGGCGTAGGCTTCGCCGATGCGGGCGGTATCGTCAGCAACGCCAATGCCGCGCTGGCCAAGTTCTTCGGCGCCTCCGGCTCGCTGGTGGGCCGTGATTTCGGCGCACTGGTGGACGCCAGCGACCGCGCCCAGGTGATGGCGCTGATCGCCCGCACCGCCACAGGTGAAGCCGGCTCCAAGGCCGTGGAGTTGCGCGGGGCTAAGTCCGCCAATGGCGAAGAGCGCATGGCCGAGCTGTTCGCCAGCCCCATGCCGGACGGCAAGGCCATTCTGTATCTGGTGGACGTGTCCGAGCAGAAGGCGCTGGAAACCAAGTTCGCCCAGTCCCAGAAGATGCAGGCGGTCGGCCAGCTGGCGGGCGGCGTGGCGCATGACTTCAACAACCTGCTCACCGTCATCATCGGCAATTGCGAATTCCTGCTGATGCGCCACCAAGCGGGCGACCCGTCTTTCAAGGAAATCAACGAGGTTCAGCAGAACGCGCTGCGCGCTGCCACTTTGGTCAGCCAGCTTTTGGCCTTGAGCCGCAAGCAGACTATGCAGCCCAAGGTACTGGAGCTGGACGATGTGGTGGGCGAGCTGGCCCAGATGCTGCGCCGCTTGGTGGGCGAAGGCATCATTTTGAAAGTCGAGCGCGAGACCGACCTGTGGGCGGTGCATGCCGACGAAGCCCAGCTAGGCAACGCCATCATCAATCTGGTTGTCAACGCGCGCGATGCCATGCCCCAGGGTGGCACCGTCACCATCCGCACCTCCAACCAGGCGGTGAACGCCAAGGCGCTGGGCAATGCCATATTGCCGGCGGGCGACTATGTCCGCATCGAGGTGACCGATACCGGAACCGGCATGTCCAAGGAAATACAGAGTAAAATCTTCGATCCCTTCTTCACCACCAAGCCGGTGGGCCAGGGTACGGGCCTTGGCCTTGCCACCGTCTATGGCATCGTCAAGCAGTCGGGCGGCTTCATCGACGTGGACAGCGAACTGGGCCGCGGCACCGCGTTCAACATCTACCTGCCGCGCCGCAAGATCGAAGAGTCCGACGCCGCGCCGGTGGAAGCCGCGCCCGCCGTGGCGCGCGATGTCACTGGCCAAGACACCATCCTGCTAGTCGAGGACGAAGAAGCGGTGCGCAGCTTTGCGGCGCGCGCACTTCGCATGCGCGGCTACAAGGTCCTGGAAGCTGGCGGCGGCGAAGAGGCGCTGGAGATCGTCAAGAGCGACGATGCCAAGATCGATTTGATCATCACCGACGTGGTGATGCCCAACATGGACGGGCCCACCATGGTGCGCCATGTGAAGGTACTGAACCCCGGCCTGCCGGTGATCTTCATGTCCGGCTATGCCGAGGAAGCCTTCCGCCGCAACGACCAGAATTCCGAGGATATCGACTTCCTGCCCAAGCCCTTCGGGCTCAAGCAGCTGGCCGCCAAGGTCAAGGAAGTGCTGGCCGGCCAGCCCGCCGGCGGTTGAGGCAAAAATAACCCCGCCGGCG
>JAPLPI010000367.1 GCA_026400305.1 Alphaproteobacteria bacterium
ACCAGGTCAGCCACGCCAAATTGGCGCGCCAGCTGCAGGTGCCGCAGGCGATGGTGCCCGAGAATGGCCAAATGTTCCGCCTGGCGCCGGGCCGCCCCGAACTGATCGACGAAGTGCCGTCAGGCCGAATCCACATGGATGGACGGATCCTGGTGGCCGAGGGCGAGGGCCTGGCCAAGGACCGCCGTGCCATGGCCTTTGGCGGCTTACTGGTGGTGGCACTGGTGGTGGATCACAAGGGCCGCATCGCCGCCCCGCCGGTGGTGCTGGGCGAAGGCATGCCCGAGCCGGTGGAGGAAGCGGTGCTGAAGGCGGTGGAGGCCACTATCGACGGCAACCGCAAGAGCGACATCGACGACCTGACCGAAAATGTCCGCCGCGCCGCGCGGAGAGCCGCGCATGACGCCTGGGGGAAGAAGCCCATCACCCGGGTGTTGGTGAGCGAGCTGTGACCATGGCGATCATGCTGCACTACATCGTACTGTTCAGCGCCTACGCCGTGCTGTGGTTCCTGTGCCTGTTCTGTCTGTTGCCGGTGGGGCTGGGCAGCGAGCGAGACCCCGAAAGCGGCGCCCCGCTCAATCACATGCTGAAGAAAAAGGCGTTGATCGCCAGCGGCTTGGCAGCTGTGATCTGGGTGGCGTTCTACGCCGCCATCGGCTTTCACTGGCTGGAACTATAGAAGCGAACTTCGGTCCTTACTTTCTTCTCGAGAATTCCGGCTCACGTTGCCTCCTCTCGGAGCGCAATTTCTTAAGCGCGATCTTAAGGAGATATCTGCCCCTTTATAGTCGCGTTGTGGTCCATGACAGCGACGATGCGCTCGAATATTGCGGAAAATTTTTAAAAGGCGTAGACGCACATCAGAAGCGTAGTCAGCGCGGCAGCTATGGCAGTGGCCATGAAAACGGCACCGCGGTCTATGCCGGCGGCGCTCAAGATCTGCGGATTGACGAACAGGATGTAGGTCATGGTGAAGAACACCGTGACGCCGGACAGGATTTCGCTTTTGGCGGTCACGCCTTAGGTGCGAAGACCGAGCAGTTTTTCCAGAATCGTGCCCCCCCCCCCGCGATCCACCAACACCATCTTGTCCAGCAACAAGCGCCCGGTGATGCTGAGTTTCGACGACATCTCGCACCGGCTGTTCGACATGTCGTTCGATCCTTACAACTGTGTAGAATTGCGCTGGGGCGGGGACGGGATGGGCTGTCCCGACCAGGCCGGCAAGCGGCGCTATTATGCAATGGAAGCACAGGCGCGGCGGGCGATCGATCCCAATACCGGCGCCGTGGCGGGGCCGGCCGATACCGATATCAGGGGACTTATCCTGTTCATGTCGGCGCGTGCGCCCTGGGTGCAGCGAATGCCGGGTGACCCCCGCCAGTTCCTGCTCCCGTGATCTGGCGCATTTTAGGATGGGCCTTAAAGGGCAGGTAACCTGACTGACCCTAGCCTATCACCTGCGATCAAACGCTGAGGGGCGTGAAGATGCTAAAGGACAGCTGGTGCTTTTACGAGGAGCCGATGCCCAGGAAGCGGATTTTCCATCCGCACAGGCGATCGCTGATCGGCTCCATGCTGACAATAGTAGCTGCGGTTGCCGTGGTGTTTGAGGCAGTCAGCCGCTTCTAGTAGGCGCGACCGATCAGAATCTCTTCCATACCCGGCTTGCCGGTGAACAGGCAGGCTTCGAACGTGTCCGGCTGCTGCAAGGGTGCGTTGCGGATGGTGAGCTTCAGGCCCTTCAGCTTGGTGTCCACTGCGTCCAGCTCGGTGCCGCTCGGCTTGGC
>JAPLPI010000005.1 GCA_026400305.1 Alphaproteobacteria bacterium
CAGCAGTTTCAGGATCTGGTCGCGCGCCCAGGCAGTGGTGGCGCGGGTTTCGGCCTGCACCTCCGCGCTGCCGGACTGGAATATCGGCTTGGTGATCTCGACATACCAGTCGCAAAAAATGTCATAGACGAAATGATAGGCCGCGCCCGCCGCCTCGTTAAAGCGGAGCGCCTGTATAGACGCCGTGATATCAGAAACCGCCTGGGCAGTTTCCGCCACGATCCACTTATTGACGTTTTCGCTCACCGTCATGGGATCGAAACCGGCCACGGTGATACAGCCATTCATCTCGCAGAAGCGCGAGGTATTCCACAGCTTGGTAGCGAAGTTGCGGTTGGTCTCCACCCGCGTAGGGCCCACGCGCATATCGCGGTTCTGGCCGGCCGCCAGCGCAAGCGTAAAGCGCAGCGCATCGGCGCCGAACTCGTCGATCAGCGTAATGGGGTCCACCACATTACCCTTGGTCTTGGACATTTTCGCGCCCTGCTCGTCCAGCACGCGGTTGTGGATCAGCACCGTCTTGAACGGCACCTTGCCCATGAAATGGGTGCCCATCATCATCATGCGAGCGACCCAGAAGAAGATAATGTCGAATGCAGTGACCAGCACGTCGGTGGGATAATAGCGCTCCAGCTCCACCGTGCTATCCGGCCAGCCCAGGGTCGAGAATGGCCACAGCGCCGAGGAGAACCAGGTGTCCAGCACATCCTCGTCGCGGGTCAGCGGCTTTCCGCATGCCTGCGCTTTGGCCTCGTCTTCAGTTTCGGCGCAATAGGCATCGCCGTCCGCGTCATACCAGATCGGAATTTGGTGGCCCCACCACAGCTGGCGGGAAATGCACCAGGGGCGGATATTTCGCATCCAGCCATAGAACACGTTCGTCCAATTTTCCGGCACGAACTTGGTCTCGCCGCGTTCGACGGCGGCAATCGCCTTGTCGGCCAGAGGCTGGACGTTCAGGTACCATTGCTCGGTGAGGAACGGCTCCAGCACCACGCTCTTGGTCTTTTCGTCATGCGGCACGGCATGGGTGATGGGCACAATCTGCTCGAGCAATTCCATCGCTACCAGGTCGGCGACGATCTTCTTGCGCGCGGCTTCGCGGCTGAGACCACGATACGGCGCCGGCACGTCATTGTTGAGCGTGCCGTCCTTGTTGATCAGGTTAATCAGCGGCAGGTTGTGGCGCTTGCCGACTTCAAAGTCGTTGAAGTCATGGCCGGGCGTGACCTTGACCGCGCCGGTGCCCTTTTCCGGATCGGAATATTCGTCGGCAATGATGGGGATCAGTCGCCCGGTCAGCGGCAGCACGGCATGGCGGCCGACCAGCGCACGATAACGTTCGTCATCCGGATGCACCGCCACGGCAGTGTCGCCCAACATGGTTTCGGGCCGGGTGGTGGCGACGGTGATGAACTGATCGCTGTCCTCGATCGGATACTTGATGTGCCAGAGATGGCCCTTGATCTCGATGCTCTCGACTTCCAGGTCCGACACTGCCGTTTGCAGGCGCGGGTCCCAGTTCACCAGCCGCTTATCCTTGTAAATCAGCCCCTGCTTGAAGAGTTCGACGAACACCTTTGTGACGACCCGGTTCATCTCCGGATCCATGGTGAAGCGCTCGCGGCTCCAGTCGGCGGAGGCGCCCAGGCGATGCTGCTGCTCGACAATGGCGCCGCCGGATTCAGCCTTCCACTTCCATACTTCTTCCAGGAATTTCTCGCGGCCC
This sequence comes from Alphaproteobacteria bacterium, assembly GCA_026400305.1. Taxonomy (GTDB): domain Bacteria; phylum Pseudomonadota; class Alphaproteobacteria; order Micropepsales; family Micropepsaceae; genus Rhizomicrobium. Next base: position 1,730 of record JAPLPI010000005.1, read on the forward strand.
AGGCACAGGCGCGACGTCTGCCGCTCTGCTAGCTGGCGCTCGACGATCAGCTGGGTGGCGATGCCGGCATGGTCGGTGCCCGGCTGCCACAGCACGTCCTTGCCGCGCATGCGCTCGAAGCGCGCCAAGATGTCCTGAAGAGTGTTATTGAGGGCGTGACCGATATGTAACCGGCCGGTGACATTGGGCGGCGGAATGACGATGGAAAAGGCTTCCGCGCCGGGGCGGGTGCCGCACTTGAAGGCGCCGGACACCTCCCACTGGGCGGCGATGCGCTGTTCCACGTCCTGGGGATTAAAATTCTTGTCGAGCATAGGAAAACCGGGGAAATCCGGTCGACGCTTTCGGGCTTTTTTCTCGTCAGGTCAAGCCGCTAGCCAGCGCCTTGAAGCCGCGAGGGATTTTGTGACGTGAGCAAGAGCACACGCGGAGCGTGCTTAACGCACGTGAGCACGCGCGACGCACTCACGGCGCAAAAAACCGCGCCTAGCGTTTTGTGCCACGCGACCTTACCACGCGCTCCACTTCGGCCCGTACGGTACCCTCAAGAAGGGCCGGGAAATGCTCGTCCATCCATTCGCGGATCAGGGGCTTCATGCGGTTGATGACCGCGTCGGAATTGTCGCCAAGATACTTCTGCAGCACCGGCTCGAAG
>JAPLPI010000392.1 GCA_026400305.1 Alphaproteobacteria bacterium
AGCACCACATGCTTGGTGTCGCCATGGCTGGCATAGGCGCAGATCAAGAGGTCGGCCTGCTGGGTGCGGGTGGGCATGCCGGTGGAAGGACCGACGCGCTGCACGTCGATGATCACGGCGGGAATTTCCGCGAAATAGGCTAGGCCGAGGAATTCCTGCATCAGGGAAATGCCCGGCCCGCTGGTGGCGGTAAAGGCGCGCGCCCCGTTCCAGCTCGCGCCGATCACCGTGCCGATGGCCGAGATTTCGTCTTCCGACTGCACGATGGCGAACTTGTTTTTTCCGCTTTGCGCATCCACCCGGTATTTGCCGCAATGTTTGGCGAAGGCTTCCGCCACCGAGGTGGACGGGGTGATGGGATACCAGGCCGCTACGGTGGCGCCGCCATAGACGCACCCCAGTCCGGCCGCGTCATTGCCATTGACGAAGATTCGATCACCCACCGCATCGGCTTTCTCGATTTTTAGCCCGCACGCGCCGGAGAGGTTGTCGCGGGCATGGTCATGGCCCATGCGCAGCGCCTGATGGTTGGGCGCAATCAGCTTGTCCTTGCCCTTATACTGTTCGCCGATCATCTGCTCGAGCATAGCGTGGTCGATGCCCAGAAGTTGGGCGAGGGCGCCGACATAGATGATGTTCTTGAATAGCTGGGCGCAGGATGGAGCGCGCGAACATCTCATTGGCCGAGGCCGAGCCCGAGCCATTGACGTTGGCGAATTTGACGACGAAATCGTTGACGTGTTTTACCGGTGACATGCGTACCCAGTCTTGGGCGTGTTCAGCAGGAATTTCTGCATATCCCAGGCGCCGGTTGGGCAGCGCTCGGCGCATAGCCCGCAATGCAGACAAAGGTCTTCATCCTTGACCATGATGCGCCCGGTCTTGAGGGCGCCGGAAATATAGAGGTCCTGGTCCTTGTCCAGCGCCGGCGCGGTCAGGCGCGTGCGCAAATCCTCTTCTTCGCCATTGGCGGTGAAGCTGATGCAGTCCATCGGGCAGATATCGACGCATGCATCGCACTCGATGCATTTTGGCGTGTCGAACACGGTCTGAACATCGCAGTTCAGGCAGCGTTCGGCTTCCGCTAAAGCCTGCTGCAGATCAAAACCCAGCTCCACCTCCAGCTTCACATCTTTCAGGGCTTTTTCGATAGGGGCGTGCGGCACCTTGAAACGATGGTCGTTGGAAATGTCGTTGTCATAACTCCATTCATGGATGCCCATCTTCTGGCTGCTGAGATTGACCAGCGGCGAGGGGCGCTGGCCCAGATCCTTGCCCTGGCAGAGAAGATCGATGGAGATCGCGGCATCATGGCCATGCGCCACTGCCCAGATGATGTTCTTGGGACCGAAGGCGGCATCGCCGCCGAAGAAAACGCGGCTGTTGGTGGACTGAAAAGTGCGCGGATCGACCTTGGGCATGTCCCACTGGTCGAATTCCAACCCGACATCGCGCTCGATCCAGGGGAAGGCGTTCTCCTGGCCCACCGCCACCAGCACATCATCGGCTTCCATCACCACATCCGGCTCACCCGACGGCACCAGGTTGCGGCGGCCCTTGGCGTCGAACTCCGCCTTGACCTTCTGGAAGCGCATGCCGGTCAGCTTGCCGTTTGCATGCAAGAATTCCTTAGGCACCAGGAAATTGTTGATCGGGATGCCTTCATGAATCGCGTCTTCTTTTTCCCAAGGCGACGCTTTCATTTCGTCAAAGCCGGACCGCACCACCACGTTTACCTGTTCGCCGCCCAGCCGCCGCGAGGTGCGACAGCAGTCCATCGCGGTATTGCCGCCGCCCAGCACGATCACGCGCTTGCCGATTTTTGTGGTGTGGCCGAACGACACCGAGGACAGCCAGTCGATGCCGACATGAATATTGGCCGTGGCATCCATGCCGCCCGGCAGCTCCAGCGCCCGCCCGCGCGGCGCGCCGCAGCCGACAAAGATGGCGTCATAGTTTTCCGCCAGCAATGCCTTCAGCGAGTCGATCTTCTGGCCCAGCTTCAGTTCGGGCTGAAGATCAAGGATGTAATTCACTTCTTCATTCAGCACGGTTTCGGGCAGGCGGAATTTTGGAATCTGGGTGCGCATCATGCCGCCGGCTGCGGCATCGCCGTCATACAGAACCACGGTGTAGCCCAGCGGCAGCAGGTCGCGCGCCACGGTGAGCGAAGCCGGCCCCGCGCCGATCAGCGCCACGCGCTTGCCGTTTTTCACCGAAGCCGGCGCCGGCATGCGTGCCTTCACATCGTCCTTGTTGTCGGCGGCGACGCGCTTAAGACGGCAGATGGCGACCGGTTCGGCTTTCTTGGTGACTTCCTCCACCCGGCCACGGCGGCAGGCCGGTTCGCAGGGTCGGTCGCAGGTGCGTCCCAGCACGCCGGGGAACACATTAGAATGCCAGTTGACCATA
>JAPLPI010000327.1 GCA_026400305.1 Alphaproteobacteria bacterium
ATCTTACGTTACCGGCGCCGAATTGATGATCAATGGCGGCCAGCACGTCTGACGTGCGGGGTTTTGCTTTGTTGGTTCGTCGCGCCGTCGTTCGTGTACGTCTTGTACACGTCGCTAGGCGCTCCTGCTCACGCCATAAAATCCCGCCTGTTCAGGTCAGTGCTGTACTGGAATTGTCACGCCGTCGCTGTAGCAGCTTCATATTTTGGAACGCTGCGCGGGCCTGATCTTCGGGTTTGTCTTTTATGGCGGCCGCGCAAGCCGCGTCAGTGATGACAGTCTTGCGGCGTACTTGGATCACGAACGCGATAGGATCAGGGCCTGGCCGATCATTCTTCTGGTTCTTCTGCTGGCTGGCGCCAGTTTTAGTTTCAAACTTTATGGCGTGGTTAGCGGCGGCGGCGCCGTCGGCACCACCCCGCCGATCAGGCAACAGAAAAGCGGCTCGGTTTTCCGGGCCGCTTTTCTTTGGAGGCGAGTGATGGCTTAGCGGCAGCCGCGATAGGAAACGCGCTTGCAGGATACTGCGAGCTGGCGGGCCTGGTTCTGCGCGGCCGGTGTCATGCGGCGCCACAGGGCGTCACGATGGGCGGCGGCATTGGGCATCTTGCCCATGTCGGCGGCCAGCGCGGACCACATGTAAGCATGGAAGGGTTCTGCCTTGATGCCCTGGCCCTTTTTATACATCAGGCCCGATTTTACATGCCGGCGGAATTCCCTGCGCAGCGCTGGCGGAGAACCACTGGGCGGCCTTGCCATAGTCGCGCGGAAGGCCCTTGCCGTCACGGTACAGGCCGCCCAGATTGTTCTGGCCTAGTAAAGAGCCTGTAGCGGCGGACAGCGACAGGTAGCGAACAGATTCCGATTTTTTCTGCGGAACGCCTTTGCCATCCAAGTACATGATGCCCAGATTGTTCTGGGCCACCGGATTGCCCTGGATCGCCATCGGGCGCCAGGAGGCGAGGGCGCGGCTGTAATCCGAACGTTGGAAATAACGGGCGCCGTACTGAAGAGGGTCGGCGCTGGCTGCCAGGCTGCCAAAGGCCAGCGCGGCGGCAATCAAGATCAGCTTACGCATGTCGGCAGTCTCCAACCGGGTTCGGAGTAGAGAATTAACACGCAAAAAGTGAACATCCGCTTACCAACGCAGGAACTTTGTCCCCAAAAAACCTCTGATTGCCGTGGTTAACGCGACGCCAAGGCTATACCAGACGGGAATAAAGGGGGGCGCCGCCCTCGGGGCAGTGGAAGGAATAGGCAAAGGCGCCGGCAGCATGGCCATGTCCGGCAAGGCCAAGATGGACAGCACGGCGATGAAGCCCGTCAGGAAGAACAGCAAGATGATGGCCGCTAAGCCGATGGCCGGCGACAAGATAAAGGATGACGCGATGAAGATGGACGGCATGACGCACTGAGGACCGGCAGCGCCGTTCCCAGGGATGGTGTCAGCCCTTCTGGGCTTCTTTCAGGATTTCGACGATCATGTCCTTGCCGTCGGGACTGTGAATCCAGTTCTCAGCAGCGGCCATGGTGGGGAACTGCAGCGGCACGCGTTGCGGCTTGTTGCGTTCGGGAACCGGTACCAGCACCTCGAAGGTCCCGGCGAAGCGCACATCCCTGGTCTCAGCAGCATGAGGCGGCTGAAGCTGGTTCTTGCGCTTGTCTTTCATGCTTCCCATGGCCGTCTCCCGTTAGAGGCGGCTTATAGCCGTCTTAGTTATCCCGGTCAGCACGTTTTTTGCGGCCGATTCCCAGCTTTTCCCGCCACAGCCGAGCGGGAATTTCCTCGATCTGGCCTTCGGGTAGCTGGCCCAGCTGGAACGGGCCATAGGCGGTGCGGATCAGGCGGGAGACTTTCAGGCCCAGCCGCTCCATCACCCGCTTGATCTCGCGGTTCTTGCCTTCCTTCAGGCTGACCGTGGCCCAGCTGTGCAGGCCCTTGCTGCGTTCCAGGTCGGCAACGATGGGCCCGTATTTGACGCCGTCGATGGTGATGCCGCTGGCCAGCTTGTCGAGATCGGCCTGGGTCACCTTGCCGAACAGGCGCACGCGATAGACACGCGTCCAGCCTGAGGCCGGAAGTTCCATGCGGCGCGCGATGTCGCCGTCATTGGTGAGCAGCAGCAAGCCTTCGGTGTTGAAGTCCAGCCGACCAACAGACACCACCCGGCCCAGATGCTTGGGTACATTGGCGAACACCGTGGCCCGGCCCTTTTCGTCCTTGTGGGTTGTCACCAGGCCGTTGGGCTTGTGATAGCGCCACAGCCGCGCGCCTTCCGGCTCGGCCAGCGGCTTCTCGTCCACTTGTACTACATTGTTGGCGGTGACGTTGACGGCGGGCGATTTCACCACCACGCCGTCCAGCTTGACCCGACCCTCCAGGATCAGTTTTTCGGCGTCCCGGCGCGAACAAATCCCGGCCCGGGCGATGACTTTTGCGATGCGGTCGCCGGCTGGTGTTGAGGGGGGCGCCAATGCTAACTCCAGATCATGAATGATGGCGAAGCCATAGCACTGGCGCTGGAAGAAGCGAAATCTGCTGCTTTGCGGGGCGAAGTGCCGGTGGGCGCGGTGCTTTTGGACGCCGATGGCGCGCTGCTGGCGCGTGACGGCAACCGCATCCTGGAGCTTAAAGACCCCACCGCCAATGCCGAGATGCTGGTGATCCGCACAGGTGCGCGTGTGTTGGGCAATGAGCGGCTGATCGGATCGACGCTGTATGTCAGCCTGGAGCCTTGCGCGATGTGCGCAGGCGCCATGGCGATGGCGCGCATTGGAAGGCTGGTATTCGCGGCCTGCGATCCCAAGGGCGGGGCGGTTCTGCACGGGCCCCGCTTCTTCGAGCAGCCCACCTGCCATCATCGTCCCGTTGTGATGCAGACAGAGCCGCATGCGCTGGAGGCGGGCGAGATTTTGCAAGCGTTCTTCCGGGCGCGGCGATCTTAGAACCAGACCGGAGAAAATCCGGGAAAGCCCAACTGCAGCACTTCGCGCGCTGCGATCAGGCCGATGCCGGCGCCGATCAGAACGTCACTGAGAAAATGCGCCGTCAGTAAAGCGCGCGTCACTGCTAGCAGCGCAGCGATGCCGAACCAGGTGGGCCAGGCCATCGGCCACACGCAGGTGAAGATCACCGCCACGCAGCAGATCGTCAAAGCATGGCCGGATGGGAAGGAATTGTAATCGGGATTGAAGGCCAGCGGCATGAAGCCGTACAGCCCCATCTCCATGTCGTCGCGCGGGCGGCGGCGGCCCAGAACCAGCTTGATGACATGCAGAAAGCCGCTGCCCAGGGTCAGGCTGGCGATGAAGGCTAGAGAATAATTTATGAGCTGGGTGACTTCATCGGGCAGCACATTGAAGTGGCGCATGCCCGTCGCCACGATCAGGGCCAGGAAGGCGGCCGCTAGCCAGTGGCCGGCCTTGGCGTAATGGGTGATGCCGTCCAGCGCCTTGTGGGCGCGGCCGTTGACATGGTCATAAATGAAATGCGCCAGAGCCCGGTCGATCAACAGCGCTGCGCACCCGATTAGGATGGATAGAAAGCCCGCCCACAAAAGCATGACAGTTGCGTGCCTTTTCGGTTATGGTCTGTCAACGATTCAGTGCGCGCCAGCCGATATCCGAGCGGCAGAAGGCGCCGTCCCAGTGTATCCGCTTGACCGCGTCATAGGCACGGGCCTGCGCCTGGGCCACGTCCTTGCCCAGGGCCGTGACATTTAACACCCGCCCACCCACGGCCACGATATCGCTGCCGCGCTTTTGGGTTCCGGCATGGAAGATGGAGATGCCGGGCAATTGGGAGGTTTCGTCCAGTCCGGTGATGACATGTCCTTTTTCGTACGAACCGGGATAGCCCTTGGAGGCCATCACCACGGTCAGAGCCACCTCGTCGCGCCATTCCAGGGGCGTGAGCTTGCCATCGCGGGCCGCCACCAGCGCGGTCAGCAGGTCGCTTTTCATGCGTGGCATCAGCACCTGGCATTCCGGATCGCCGAAGCGGGCATTGTATTCCACCAGCTTGGGACCCTGTTTGGTGATCATCAGGCCCAGATAGAGCACGCCAAGATACGGCATGCCCTTGGCCTTCATGGCAGCGACGGTTGGCTTGATGAATTGCTCCATCGCCACCTGTTCCAGCGCCGGCGTCAGCACCGGCGCCGGCGAATAGGCGCCCATGCCGCCGGTGTTGGGACCGGTATCGCCATCGCCGACGCGCTTGTGATCCTGGGCGCCAGCCAGCGGGATGACGTTGGTGCCATCGGACAAGGCAAAGAAGCTCGCTTCCTCCCCGTGCATGAATTCTTCGATCACGATGGCGTGACCGCTTTCGCCAAAGCCGCCTTCGAACATGAAGTCGATGGCCTTGTGGCTTTCGCTTTTGTCGTTCGCGATGATCACGCCTTTGCCGGCGGCCAAGCCATCGGCCTTGATCACCACCGGGTAACCCAGGCCGTCCGCGAAAGTCTTGGCGGCATCCGGCGCGGTGAAGCGCTGATAGGCGGCGGTGGGAATGCCTGTCTCGTCGCAAAGGTTTTTGACAAAGCCCTTGGAGCCTTCCAGCACCGCGGCAGCCTTGCTGGGGCCGAGGCTGCGGATGCCCGCCGCTTCCAGCACGTCCCACAATCCGCCTACTAGTTGGGCATCGGCGGCGATGACGGCGAAGTCGATTCGGGTCTCCACGGCAAATTTGGCCAGGGCGACAAAATCGGTGGCGGGGATGGGTAGGCACTCGGCGACCGCCGCGATGCCCGCATTGCCGGGGGCGCAATAAAGCTTTGTCAGCAGGGGGCTTTTCGAAAGCGCCCAAGCCAGCGCATGTTCGCGCCCCCCCGAACCCACCAACAAGACCTTCACCGCAAACCTCGCCTTTGCCCGCCGCCACCCTGTATCATGGGACCATGCCCGACACACCAGTTTCCAACCTGCTCGAATTTACAGTCACATCATTGTCCGCCGCCCTCAAGCGCGCGGTGGAGGACCAGTTCGCGTTTGTCCGGGTGCGGGGCGAGATTTCGGGGCTGAAATTCCATTCCTCCGGCCATGTCTATTTCGACCTGAAGGACGACAAGGCTGTGTTGAATGCGGTGATCTGGCGCGGCAACACCGCCCGCCTGAAGATCCGCCCCGAAGCGGGCATGGAAGTGATCTGTACCGGCAAGCTGTCCACCTATGCCGGATCGTCGCGCTACCAGCTCATCGTGGAGCAGGTGGAGCTGGCGGGCCTGGGCGCGCTGATGGCGATGCTGGAGGAGCGGCGCAAAAAGCTGGCCGCCGAAGGCCTGTTCGATGCGTCGCGCAAGAAGAAGCTGCCATTTTTGCCCGACGTGATCGGCGTGATCACATCGCCCACCGGCGCGGTGATCCGCGACATTATGCACCGGCTGGAGGCGCGCTTTCCGCGCCGGGTATTGCTGTGGCCGGTGGCAGTGCAGGGCGATAAGGCGGCCGCCGAGATCGCGGCCGCCATCACCGGTTTTAACGCCTTTGGTGCGCATCTGCCCAAGCCCGATCTCATCATCGTGGCGCGGGGTGGCGGCTCGGTCGAAGACCTGATGGCCTTCAACGAAGAGGCGGTGGTGCGCGCTGCGGCGGCCAGCATGATCGCGCTGATCTCGGCGGTGGGGCATGAGACTGACACCACCTTGATCGATTTCGCCGCCGACATCCGGGCGCCCACGCCGACCGCCGCCGCCGAACTGGCGGTGCCGGTGCGCACCGAGATTCTGGCGCAGACTATGGATTTCGAGCGCCGCATGCTGACCTGTTTCAGCAAGGGGCTGAAAGATCGTCAGCGTCACCTGGCGCAACTGGTGCGGGTACTGCCCAAGGCCGAAAGCCTGTTCGCGGGGCCGCGCCAGCGGCTGGACCAGGCCAGCGAGCGGTTGGGACAATCTCTGCGCAAGAATTTGCAGGTCCATCGCGTGCAGTTCTTTCGGGCCGAAGCGCAGCTGCGCACCCGCATGTTGAAGGACCGCATGACGGTGTGCGGCGAGCGGGTGGCGGTACTGGGGACGCGCGCCGAACGGGCGCAGCGTGCGCGGCTGGCGCAGGCGCGGCGGCAGCTGGACGGGCTGACGCGGGTGTTGGACAGCGTGTCGCACAAGTCTGTGCTGGAGCGGGGTTTCGCGCTGGTGCGGGGCGAGGATGGCAAGGTGCGCCGCCGGGCCGCCGCGGTAAAGCTGGGCGAGGCGCTGACCCTGAGTTTTGCCGATGGCGACACGCCGGCGATGGCGGAGGGGGGGGGCGCCAGGGGCAAAACGAAAAAGCCCGCGGATCAGGGCTCGCTTTTCTGATATGCCATTGGATACAATAAGCCTATGAACGTCATGGAACGCGACCAAGGTGAGGCTAGGCTTCACTATCTCGACGGAGAATATGAGATCGTTACGCCGGGCGGCTATGCCGCCTGTGCGGTGACGGGAACACATATTCCGCTGGATGCGCTGCGCTATTGGAGCGTGGACCTGCAGGAAGCCTATGCTAGCCCCGACATCGCCACGGCACGGGCGCAGGAAAAGGGCTTGGCTCCGAAATGATGCGACGCCGCTTCTTTGTCGGCGCCTGTCTATCGTCTTTTGCCTCGCCCGTATGGGCGATGCCAGAAAAGCTCATCCGATTCTCCATCACCGGCGCGATGAGCCAAGGCAGTTTGGTCATGGGCAGCGCTCCGCCCGGTTCTGTGGCGGCGCTGGATGGCCGCCCCTTGCGCGTCACCACCGACGGGCGCTTTGCTTTCGGCTTCGGGCCCGATCAGACCAAGCCGGTGCAGGTGACGGTGCGCTATCCCGAAGGCGGCGGCGACAGCCGCAGCTTTACGCCGTCGGTGCGCACCTACGATATCCAGCACGTCAACGGTCTGCCGCAGAACACGGTGACGCCGCCGCCGGAAGTGGCCGAGCGTATCGCCCGCGAGGCAGAGACCATCTACCTGGCGCGGCTCACTGACAGCGACGGCAATGATTTCCTGTCCGGCTTTGACTGGCCGGCGCCCGGCATCGAAAGCGGAATTTTTGGTAGCCAGCGTATCGACAATGGCACGCCCATGTCGCCGCATTACGGCGTGGACATGGCCGCGCCCACCGGCACGCCAATTCATGCGCCGGCCGATGGCGTGGTCAGCGTGAGTGACGATTATTATTTGAATGGTGGTTTCACCCTTATCGATCACGGCCATGGTGTGTCCACGTCATACCTGCATCAGAGCAAGCGGCTGGTGAAGGTGGGCGAGGCGGTCAAGCGCGGCCAGCGCATCGGCCTGATCGGCGCCGCCGGCCGCGCAACCGGCCCGCATCTGCATTGGGCGATGAACTGGTTCCAGGTGCGGCTGGACCCGTCGCTGTCGACGCGCAAGCCAAAGCCGGACCCGCTTTAGGCGGGTTTCCCCACGTAACATTTGCCATCCGTGTTCTCGAACACGGTGTGGGTATTGGTGGTAAAGAATTCGTCGAACGCCTGGCGCACTTCCGGCCACTTGCCTTGGCCGATGATGGGCTTGCTGAAGTAATCGTCTCCCACCAGCACGCCGCCATCCTTTAGTTGCGGCCACCAGGCCTTCAGGTCGGCCATCACCGAATGATAGTCGTGCCCGGCATCGATGTGCAGCACATCGGGACGTATGTCTTTTTCCTTGAGCAGCTGGAAGGCGTTGATGGAATCCAACGGCAGCGGCACCACGAAGTTCTGCAGGCTTTCGTTGACGATGTTGGCGGCGAACTTGTGGTAGAGGCGGGGATAGCCGAACTCGAAATCCAGGTCGGGAATGAACTTCTCCCACAGATAATGCTCGGACGAGCCCAGCCATGTGTCGATGGCGATCACCAACGCGTTCAGCTTCAGCCGCTGGATCTCCTTGGCCAGGGTGACGACCGAGGCGCCTTTCCACACGCCGACTTCCACCACGATGCCGGGCTGTGCCTGGTTGATGGCGCGCGCCAGATAGGGGTGCTGGGAATGCCAGCCCTGCAGGTCGGTGGTCCCTCCGGCGGGAAAATCCTTCAGCGGATCGCGGCCGAAGAACAGCTGGTCCAGGAGGTGTTGGCGTGTGCTCATGACTTTTTCTCTGCTCGAGCGTGCAACAGGGCAATATCGCGTGGTGTCGTCCAGCGATTGTGAATCCACAGCCACTGGCCGGGATTGGCGCGCACCATCTCCTCGATGCGGGCCTGGATGGCGGCGGTCAGGCGCGCCACGTCCTCGGTCTCGTCGCCACTTGTGTTGAATTCCAGTTCCGGTTGTACCGTGACGTGAAATCTCGAGCCCCCGACGCGGCGATTGGCGGCCATGATGATGTGGGCGCCCATCTTCAGGGCCAGGGCGGCGGGCGCCGGCGTGGTCAGGGCGTCGCGGCCGAAGAAGGGCACGGCGATTCCTTCTCGAAATTTCTGGTCCACCAGCATGCACAGCATCTTGCCCGCCTTGAGCTGCGCCACCATCGGGCGCGCCGCATTGTGCTTGACGATCATGGTATCGGGACCGTTGATGCGGCGCTGGCGCGCCACCCAGGCGGCGACATAGGGATTGTTGGGCGGCCGCACCACGGCGGCGCCGTCGAAGCCTAGTTGCCCGGCCAGAATCGGCAGAATCTCCCAGTTTCCCAGATGCGCCGACAGGAAGATAACCGGTTTCTGCTTCAGATCTTCAAGGCTCATGCCGGGCGGCAAGCTGTAGGTGATGCGCGGGTCATCGCCCTTGGGCGAGAAGCGCGCCAGGTGCGGATATTCGCCTACCACCTGGCCCAGATTGTCCCACATGCTGCGGCGTATGCGGTTGCGTTCGTCGGCGGTCATCTCCGGGAATGCGGCCGCCAGGTTGGCGCGCGCCACGCGATCGGGCGGCAGCAGCGAAAAAATGTTGCGCCCGATCCAGCCGCCCAGTCCTGAAGCTGTCTCTGGTCCCAGCATGCGGAACATGCCCATGAAGGCGAAAAACAGTGCCGCCTCCGCGCCATAGCGCAGCTTCTGACCCCAGGGCAGGGCGGCGGGCAGACCGGGTTGCGTCATGGGCTTTGGGCTAGGCCCTGGGGGCGACGCTGTCAAGCAAACGCTCTATTGCATGTGTGTCATCAAAGACTGCGGCGATTTTCAGCATGCGGATACCTTTGCGCTGGGCGGTGGACAGGCGCACAAAATCCTTTTCGGTGGTGACCAGCATGGCCTCGCCCGCCACGGCGCGCAGCTGGACGATTTCATCCTCGGTATAGGGATGATGGTCGGGAAAGAAACAGTTGCCGGTGACAGTCGCGCCGCTGTCTTCCAGCGAAGCGAAGAATTTTTCAGGCCGCCCGATGCCGGCAAAGGCGAACGCTGTCTTGCCCGCAAAGGCATCGCCCTCAGCTTTGAGATGGGCGCGCAGCACGGGACCGCTGTAACCGCCAAGATCGGGTGCACTGTCGCCGACGAGTATTACTGCATTGGCGCGGGCCAGACCTTGCGCCACCGGCTCGCGCAAGGGGCCGGCGGGAATTTGATAGCCATTGCCGAACCCCGTCTCGGCATCCACCACCACCAGCGACAGCTTCTTGGCGATCGAGAAGTTCTGGTGTCCGTCGTCCATCACGATGACGGTGGCGCCTTTCTCCCTGGCCAGCTGCGCGCCGGCGGCGCGATCGCGCGCCACGATGGTGGGTGCAGTGCGCGCCAGCAACAGGGCTTCATCGCCCATCACCGCTGCGCTGTGGCCGCGTGACGCCAGGGCGGGGCCGCGTTCGGTGCCGCCATAACCGCGCGTGAGGAAATAAGGCTTGTGACCCTTGGCGCGCAGAATCTCGGCGATCGCGATGGCGATGGG
>JAPLPI010000368.1 GCA_026400305.1 Alphaproteobacteria bacterium
GATGTAGTGCAAAAAGTACTGCGCCACGCGCGCAAAGGGACTCGCGTGATTTATGTGCCAGGTAATCATGACGAATTTTTGCGCGATTATGTCGGATCCAATTTCGGCGGCATCGAGGTGGTTGAAGAGGTCGTACACGAAATGGTGGATGGCCGCCGTATGCTGATCCTGCATGGCGACAAATTCGACACGGTGGTGCGCAACATCAAATGGCTCGCCGTACTGGGCGACTGGGCTTACGATTTTGCGATCTATCTCAACCGTCCGATCAGCTTTGTGCGCCGCCGGTTTGGCCTGTCCGACTGGTCCTTCTCGGCCTATGCCAAGAAAAAAGTGAAGACGGCCGTCAGCTTCATCAGTTGCTTCGAAGAAACCGTGGTTACCGATGCGGCGCGCCATGGCGTGGATGCCGTGATGTGCGGCCACATCCATCAGCCCGTGATCCGCCAGATGGGTCCCATTCAATATTTCAACACCGGTGACTGGGTCGAATCCTGTTCTGGTATCCTGGAGCATCTGGATGGCAGCTTCGAGCTGGTCCACTGGAAGCTGGAAGAACAGAAAACCAAAGCGCCCGAGCGGCTGACCTATCGCCCCGCGGCCTGAGAGAGATGGCGATGCAGAGATTGGCGCGGGGTATCACAGCGGGTTTGCGGCGGACGACGGAAACCGGCCTCAGCAATGCGGTGCACCGCCACCCGGCGCTGTCGCCCGCAGGCTTTCTCGAACGGCTGTTCACCAAGGCCTTTGAAGGGTTGGTTTATCCGCAGATCTGGGAAGATCCGTTGATCGACATGGAAGCGCTGGCGATCAAGCCGGGCGATCATATTGTCGCCATCGCTTCGGGCGGCTGCAATATTCTCAGCTATCTTACCGCCAATCCAGCCCGCATTACGGCGCTGGATCTGAACCACGCCCATATTGCGCTGACCCGGCTGAAGCTTGGGGCTGCGCGCTGGCTGCCATCATGGCGACATTTTGCAGACTTTTTTGCCCATGCCGACCGCGCCGCCAATATCAATTTGTATGACGATTATCTGGATGGTCTGCTGGACCCTTCCACCCGCCGCTATTGGCAGGGACGCAATGCCTTTGGCCGCCGGCGTATCGCTGGCTTCGCACAGGGCTTTTATCGCACCGGGCTTCTGGGCCGGTTCATCGGCGCCACCCATATGCTGGCGCGGTTGCTGAGGGTTGATCTGAAAGCGCTGTTGGAAGCCGGCTCTTTGGAAGATCAGCGCAAGATTTTTGAAGAGAAAGTGGCGCCGGTTTTCCAGAACCGTTTGCTGCGCTTTATCCTGAAGCACCCCGCGTCGCTGTATGGCCTTGGCATTCCGCCTGCCCAATATGTGGCGCTGTCGGATCATGGCCAGTCTGCCGTTGCCGATGTGATCTTCAGCCGCGTGCAACGCCTGGCCTGTGATTTTCCCCTGAAGGAAAATTACTTCGCCTGGCAGGCTTTTGGCCGCCGTTATGAACCCAACCAGGCCTCTCTGCCGCCTTACCTGCAGGAGCAGAACTTCGCCGATGTGCGCGCAAGAGCCGAGCGGGTGGATGTCCAGCAGCAGTCACTCACCGCCTTTCTGTACCGCAGCCCTGATCGAAGCGTGGATTGCTTTGTGTTCTTGGACGCGCAGGACTGGATGAATGACGCTCAACTGACGGATCTGTGGACCCAGGTGGACCGCACCGCCGCACCAGGCGCGCGGGTGATCTTCCGCACAGCAGCCGACGAACGGCTTCTGCCGGGCCGGGTGCCGGCGCGGATTCTGAAATCCTGGCACTATGACGAAAGCGCCAGCCGCGACATGTGCCGGCGCGACCGATCTTCCATCTATGGTGGTTTTCACCTCTACACCCAACGGACCACAGCATGATCGAACA
>JAPLPI010000322.1 GCA_026400305.1 Alphaproteobacteria bacterium
GCTGATGTATACGCCGGCCCGCGTATGTAGCCAGCAGAACCAGGACAGTCGCTTCCGCATGGGGGTGCTGCACATCCTGGCCGGTCATTCGGGGCCCGAGACGGCCGCCGACGGGCGCACCCATTTTGGCATCTTCGCCACGCAGGTGTGGCGGCTGTTCCCGCGCGGACAGGTTATCCATCTGAATTTCTGGGACTATAACGACGTGGCGCCGGGCTATTTCGCCGCCGCCGAGATCGCGGCGCGCGATCCCAAGGTCGGCATCATCGTCATCGAAGTGGCGAGGCCAGACAATCCGGTGGCCGACCGCAGCCAGTTTTCCGATACCGACATCAAGGCGGCGGCCAAAGGCTTTTACCTGATCCGCGACTTCACCCCCGGTAAACCCTGCCACGGCACGGTGATCGCGCAGGGCGCGTCCTCCACCGTCAATCTGGTGAAGATCCTACCCAGGCTGGAAGCGGCCGACCTCAATGTGAAGATCATTTCTACGATCAGCGAGGAATTGTTCGACCGCCAGCCCCAGTCCTATCGCGATGCGGTGCTGCCGCAGGCGGAACTGTATGACGCGATGGTCGTCAGCACCGGGACGCGCCGGGTGATGCCGGTGAAGAATCTTGGGCCCCTGACCGACGAATATTCTCTGACCTCGGACTGGGACAATCAGTGGCTGACAGGTGGGCTGGAGGGCGAAGTAATCGCTGAAGCGCACCTGGATCCGGAGGCGATCTTCGCCGGCATCCAGCGCTTTGCCGCCGACCGCGACAAGCGATTGTCGCAGCAAGCCACGGCGCTGAAATTTTTGTGATCCAAAAAACGACCGCCTGGACTTACATCCAGGCGGTCAGTTGAACGCATCCGTTAGGGGGAATCCCACGCATTCGGGATTGCCGCTAAGGGACGACAAGCAGGAGCGTAAATTTTCGGTTAGGTAATACTTATTGCAAGCCGTTGGCAGAAGTAACCAATCAGATACATTTTCACCGGGTGTTTCGCGCAAGAAGAGACTGAATCGTACTGTTCTGGACCGCCATTTTTCCATTGCGGCGCAACATAAGGCTCAGATTTACAAAGCTTTCCGCGACTCTATAAATAGTTTTGCCGCGTGCGCAGGGGGCGCGGGGCATTCCATCCGATAGGGGACGCACCCGCATGCTCAAACTGGTTTTATCGCTTTCGCTCGCCCTGTTGGCCCTTGCCGCGCCCGCAATGGCGGCCGACTACCAGGCCAGCCTGGGGCCCATGCCGCTTGACGACGAAACCAAGGCGGTGATCGCGGGCAGGGGCGAGACTACCGCCAGCTATGACGGCAAGATCCTGACCCTGAAGGGCAGCTTCCACGGCCTGCCGTCCAACGCCACAGAGGCGCATCTGTTCCTCAGCCCCGCCACCGGCGTTCCGGGAAAGCAGGTTCTGGATTTGGACGTTACAAAGTCCACCAACGGCACTCTCTGGGCCAGCACGGCATTGACCAGCGCCCAGGCCGCCGCATTGCGCACCGGCAAGCTCTATATCCAGATCAACAGCGAGAAGGCCCCGACCGGTTATGAATGGGGTCCTAAGGGCACCTTGTGGGGCTGGATTTTCCCCGCCCATGAAACCGTGGGCCAGAACGTGCCGCAGCAGGACCATTGGTTCATTCCCCAACTCGATACGCCGTCGCGCTAAGCAGAGAGATTAAAGATGAAGAAGATCGGTACTCTGTTGGGCGCGGTTGTCTTGAGCCTTGGCGCCGTCGCGGCGTTTGGACAGCAGGGGCGCACTGGTCCTTTTACCGCGGCACAGATGAATGACGGCCGCACCGCTTATGGCGCTAACTGCGCCATGTGCCACCAGGCCAATATGAGCGGTGGCAACGACGCGCTGTCGCTTGCTGGCAAGGCCTTCATGGG
>JAPLPI010000203.1 GCA_026400305.1 Alphaproteobacteria bacterium
CCGCCTGCACCTGGGCAAGGTCGGCGCCCAGCTGACCGAGCTGACCAAGAAGCAGTCAGACTACATCACCATCCCGCAGTCGGGCCCCTATAAGCCGGACACCTACCGCTACTAAATTGCCGTTCAACGACAAACGAAAAGGCGCGCTGCACCGCAGCGCGCCTTTTTTCGTGCTTGGCCAGCCTCTTGGCCGCGGTCGCCGGAACCGCCGGTAAGGTCTCGTTAACTTTTTAATTTGATTCACAAAATATCCACAGGCGCAAAATATAGGCCTGTGAGCCGCATCTCGTTTTTAGGAATTTATTAACCACAATCCCTAGTCGGAGTCAGAATCTCCAGCTATGTTGTTGATTCATATGTGATTCGCCGAAAAAACGGGTCGTTAACGGGGGCTGACTGATGCGTCCCAAACTGGGACAAGGCAGAAGAGCGGGGACATTCGGACGTGTCTGGCGGGATATCCTGCTGGGTTGCGCGCCTTTTGCCCCCCTGCCCACCCCCGCCCTCGCCGCGGACGCACATACCGCGGCCTTGTCCCTTCAGAACGGCAGTATCGTGGTCCTGTCGGCGCTAGCCTGTGGCGGCGTGGCGCTGGCCGTCGCGGCGGGCCTGTGGGCGCTTGCGGAACAGCGCGACGCGCGACGGTTGCGACGCTCGCTGCGCGCCGTCGGTTCCAAGACCAAGGCGGCGCTGGGCGAACGCGACGCATTGCTGAGCGCCAGCCGCGAAGCACTGGTGGTGTGGGGCCGCGACGGTTCGGGCCCATTCTCGTATGGCGGCGGCGATGAACTTCTACAGTCCTGCCTCAAGGGCTCAGACGCTTTGGCCCTATCGGGCGCGATCGATGGCCTGGCAGATCGCGGCGCCGCGTTCCAGCTGGCGGTGCATAACAGCCATGGACAGCAGCAGGTGGCGCGCGGCCGCGCCGTGGGCGGCATGGCGGCGGTGTGGATCGCCGAGCCTGCCGTCGGCACCGTGGAACAGGGCGCCAATTACCGCGCCATCCTGGACGCGCTGCCCATTCCCATCTGGCTGCGCGACAAGGGCCTGGCGCTGGCCTGGGGCAACCATGCCTTCCTAAAGGGCGCCGGCGCCGCCGACCTGGAAAGCGCGCGGCGCGACCAGGTGGCGCTGGACAAGTCCGAACGCGAACTGGCGGCCGACGCGCGCGCCCAGAACGCCACGCAGGAAGCGCGCCGTTTTTTGGTGCTCAACGGCCAGCGCCGCGCGCTATCCTTCACCGAAATCCCGCTGGGCGATGCCGGCGTCATCGGGACCGCAGTAGACGTAACGGAAATCGCCGCCGCCGAAGCCAGGCTGCAGCAGCATGCCGACGCCCATGCCGACACCTTGGACAAGCTGCAGACTGCGGTGGCGATCTTCGGCAAGGACCAGAAGCTGGCCTTCTACAACAAGGCGTTCGTGAAGCTGTGGGGTTTGCCGGAAAGCTTACTCGAAAAGCATCCCTCCGACGGAGAGATCCTGGACCGGCTGCGCGATGCGCGGAAACTGCCGGAGCAGCGCGATTACCAGGCCTGGAAGCGTTCGCGCCAGACACTCTATGCCGACGGCCATCGCGAAAGCGCCGGCGAAGAGACCTGGCATATGCCGGGCGGCCAGACCATCCGTGTCGTCAACCAGCCCCATCCATTCGGCGGCCTGACCTTCCTCTATGAAGACGTCACCGCGCGCATCACGCTGGAAAGCGACTACAACACCCTGATCAAGGTACAGTCCGCCACCCTGGATACGCTGAGCGAAGGCGTGGCGGTGTTCGGTCCCGACGGTAAGCTGAAGCTGCACAATGCCGCCTTCTCCCGCATCTGGGAGATCGAGGCCGAAGACCTGGAAAACGAGCCGCATGTGCGCACCATCGCGGCGCTGTCCCGCGACAAGTTCGGCGACAACGCCATCTGGGACCAGTTAATCCAGGCCATCGTGGTGGGCGCCACGGCAAAGGACCTGGGCGATGTCGAGCGTTCGGACCGTTCTATCCTGTCACTGTCCACCGCGCCCCTGCCCGACGGCGCGACATTGGTGACCTTCAACGATGTCACCGACCGCTTCCGCATCGAGAATGCCCTGCGCGACCGCAACGAAGGACTGGAAGCGGCCGATCGCCTGAAGTCGGACTTCATCAAGCATGTGTCCTATGAATTGCGCACGCCCTTGAACACCATTCTGGGCTTCTCGGAACACCTGGCCTCGGGCGTGCCCGGCGCGCTGAATACCCAGCAGGAAGAATATATTCAGGCTATCGTGCAGGGCGGCAACACCCTCAAGAGCCTGGTCAACGACATTCTCGACCTGGCGCTGGTGGAATCGGGCGCGCTGCGGCTGGAACTGAAACGCATCGATCTCAATGAACTGATCGCTGACATCGCCACCCATGCCCGCGAATGGGCCACCAAGATGGGCCTCTCGCTGACCCTGGATGTGCCCGCCGGTGCCGGCCGCTTCCTGGCCGATCCGCGCCGTATTCGCCAGATCGTGTTCAACCTTTTGTCCAATTCCTTCAAGTACACGCCGCGCGGCGGCACCATCACCCTGTCGGCCAAGATCGTGGGCGAGGATGTGCAGATCGCGGTGGCCGACAATGGCCCGGGCCTGTCGCCCGACGTGAAGGCCAATGTGTTCGAGCGCTTCTCAGCCAAGAGCCAATCCGGCGCGCGCGCCGGTGCCGGGCTGGGGCTGGCGCTGGTCAATCGCTTCCTGGAACTGCATGATGGCTGGGTGGAAATTGAGTCCGGCAACGGCACCTTGGTGCGTTGCCACCTGCCACGCCGCATTCAGGATGGCGAGCCGCACCCGAAGAAAAGCACGGACCGCAAGACGGCCTATATTTAAAAGTCAGCTGGTGGTGCCGGAGGCCGTGCCCACGTTCAGCACGCCGGTGTTGTTGTTGCTGTTGCCGCCCAGCGCCACCAGGGCGACGACCGCGGCAACCGCGGCATCACCGATAAGCAGCAGGCCCGTGCTGGCGCCATTGCGAGCCGCCTTCGCGCCGGCCGGTTTTCCCGGCGCCAGCGGCTGTGCCGAGGCCATGGGCGAAAACACCAGACCGGCTGCGATGGCGGCGATGCAAAATGAAC
>JAPLPI010000010.1 GCA_026400305.1 Alphaproteobacteria bacterium
TCGAGCGCATCGCCGGTCCAATCATCGCCGCCGCCCGCGACCAGGATTTCGACGCCATCTATCTGGACCTGCACGGCGCCATGGTGTGCCGCCACGACGATGACGGTGAAGGCCGGTTGCTGGCGGCGCTGCGCACCGTCGTGGGACCGCGCATCCCCATCGTCGCCAGCCTGGACCTGCATGCCAATGTCACCGCCAAAATGCTGCAGACCGCCGATGCACTGGTGGCCTATCGCACCTATCCGCATGAAGACATGGCGGAAGCGGGTGAACGCGCCGCGGGCCTGCTGAACATCCTGATGCAGCGCGGGGAGAAACTGGCGCAGGCCGCGCGGCGCCTGCCCTTCCTGATTCCCATCAACGGCATGTGCACCCTGGTGGAGCCGGCGCGCGGTGTTTATCACGCGCTGGCGGGTGCCGAGCAGATGGACAATCTGCACATGTCCTTCGCACCCGGATTCCCGGCGGCGGATTTTTCCGAATGCGGCGGCGTGGTGTGGGGCTATGGCGCGGACGCTGCCAGGATCACCGGCGCGGTGGACGCGCTTGCCGGCGGGATCGTGGCGCGCGAAGGCGATTGGGTGGTGCCGCTATTGGCGCCCCATGACGCGGTACGCCAGGCCATGCGCATCGCCGCCACCGCTTCGCGCCCGGTGGTGATCGCCGATACCCAGGACAATCCGGGCGGCGGCGGCGATTCCAACACCACCGGCATGCTGCGGGCGCTGGTGGAATGTGGCGCAGAGGGCGCCGCGCTGGGCCTGATGGTCGATCCGGATGCCGCCGTTGCCGCGCACCAGGCGGGGGCGGGCCGCGACATCTCCATCGCGCTGGGTGGGCAATCGGGCGGTGATGCCCCGCTGGCCGCCACCTTCCGCGTCGAACAGCTCAGCGACGGGCGCTGCATCTATGGCGGCCCCATGATGCACGGCAAGCAGACCGATGTGGGACCGACGGCGCGGCTATCGCTGGGCGGGGTGCAAGTGGTGGTCAGCAGCCACAAGGACCAGATGCTGGACCGCAACCTGTATCGCATGGCCGGGGTCGAGCCGGAGCGGATGCAAATCCTGGTTAATAAAAGCTCGGTGCATTTCCGCGCCGACTTCCAGCCCATTGCCGAGGCAGTGCTGGTGGCCAAGGCTCCCGGCCCCCTGCTGGCCGATCCCGCCGATTTTCCCTGGCGGCATCTGGCCAAAGGCATGCGGCTGCGCCCCCTGGGGCCAGCCTTTACGGGTCAGCCGTCGAACTCCACCACATAGCCGGCGGCATGCTCATCGTCGTTGCCGTCGCCCAGCGAGGCGAAGAATTGCGGCAAGCCTTAGGCGTGCGGCAGGCGGAACGCCAAAAGCTCGGCGCTGTAACTGCCGCCGCCGATGGCCACCACGATGTATTGCCTACCGTCCAGCAGATAGGTCATGGGCGAGCCGGTCTGCGGCGCGGGCATGTACACCGCGCCCTTTTCTTCACCCGTCTTCTTGTCATAGGCCCGCAGCATCGCGCCGCGCGCGCCGTTGGGCGTGGTGAAGAAGCCGCTTTCGCCGCAGATCACCAGCGACTTGGTGACGGTGGGCCCGAGAATGCCGGGCCGCCCGGTGCGCGGAATGGCCAGGCCCTTGAGCGCGGGATGCCGCTTGATGCTGTCCGGGGTTTCGCCATGCGCGATCTGCCAGGCGATATCGCCCATGGAAAGGTCGATGGCGGTGATGCGACCGTAAGGCGGCTTGAGCAGCGGAAGGCCCTGCACCGTCAGCGCGGTGGAACGGCGCGGCATGGTGTCAACCGGCTGCGGCGCGCTCCTGGCGAAGGCGGCTTCCCGCTCCGACGACCCCGATGGGGGGTTCTGGCGCGGAATGGTGCCCACCGTACCGTGCAGGTAATCAAAATCGGAGTCGGAAAGGGACTGCCCCGGATTCGGGATCATGCCGATGGAGCCGACTCCGGTCTGGGAATAGACATACAGGATATGGCTTTCCGGATCGTAGCAGCCACCGGGCCAGTTGGTGCCGCCATTGATGCCGGGCGCCACCAATGTTCCCAGAGAACCATTTTTGGTGCTGAGAACGGGCGGGGTATAGATCGGGCCGATCTTCCAGTTGC
>JAPLPI010000360.1 GCA_026400305.1 Alphaproteobacteria bacterium
GATGCACATCATGCAGCAGGTGTACGTCCCAGCCTAGCACATCGCGCGCTTTCTTGAACAGTTCTGGGACGGACCGCAGGTATTTTTCGCTAGACCAAGAATATTCGGAAGGAATGTCGCTGTCGGCCGGATCATAAGGCTTGCCGGCCTTGCCCACGCCATAGGTGGCTTTCAGTCCCGGCACGCCGGACTGCAGCCGCACGGCCTTGTAACCTTCGGCGATATATTTTTGTGCCTTGTCCAACGTCTCTTCGATCGTGTGGCCATTGGCATGGGTGTAGACCATGGCGCCGTCGCGGCTCTTGCCGCCCAGGAGCTGATACAACGGCAGGCCAGCAACCTTGGCCTTAATGTCCCACAGCGCCATGTCCACCGCGGCGATGGCCGCCATTGTGACCGGTCCGCGCCGCCAATAGGCGCCGCGATAGAAATACTGCCAGGTGTCTTCGATGGTGTGGGCATCGCGCCCAATCAGGCAGGGCACCAGGTGGTCGGTGAGATAACTAGCCACCGCCAGTTCGCGGCCGCTGAGGGTTGCATCGCCCAGGCCGGTGACGCCGTCCGAGGTTTCGATCTTCAAGGTGACGAAATTGCGCCCTGGACAGGTGACGATGACCTTTGCGGAAACGATTTTGAGCACGGCGATCCCCTTCAAACCTGCGATGAGCGGTCTGGAGCCGCCATGCCACATTTTACGCGGTTTCACGTGATTGCAAAAGAATTACGCAATGCGGGGGAAGCGCGGGTTGCCGGGCTTTACGTGCCCTGCGCGGTGTCTATTATTCTGCGCCAAAACCAGCCTAAAATTTCCAGGGAAATCGCCATGCGTTTCAGGACATATGCCTTCGCTTACGCCGCGCTCGCCTTGTCGGCGGCTGTGGGGTTCTCGGCGACCAAGCCGCCTGGGCAGAAGGGCCCCCTGACCACCCAGTTGAACCGCCCTTGGCCTGCCAAGGTCCAGACAAAGCAACCCAAGTTCCCGCCGTCTCTGTCGCCGGCGCAGGAGTTAAAAACTTTTCACATGGCGCCCGGCTTCCAGCTTCAGCTGGTGGCGTCCGAGCCGCTGGTGGTGGACCCGATCCTGGCCGAGTTCGACGGTAACGGGCGTCTTTGGGTTGTCGAAATGCAGGGCTATGCCGTGGGCCAGAAGATGGTCAACATGACCGAGCCGGTCGGCGATGTGGCGATCCTGGAAGATACCGACGGTGACGGCATCTATGACAAGCGCACCGTGTTCCAGGACAAGCTTGTGCTGCCGCGCGCGCTCAAGATCCTGGATCATGGCTGCGCCCTGATCGGCGAGCCGCCGAACCTGGTGAAGGCGTGTGACACCAACGGCGATCTAAAGGCCGACATCAAGGACATCATCAAGGACGGTCTCGGCCGAGTCGGCAATATCGAACATGCCGCCAACTCGCTCTATTGGAGCATGGACAACACCATCAACATCGCCGAGCACAATTATAATGTGCTGCCAAGGGACGGCGGCAAGTTCGAAGTGGTGCCCAACCTGGTGCGTGGTCAGTGGGGCGTGACGCAGAATGATGGTGGGCTGGTGTTCCGCAATTTCAACACCGATCCGCTGTTCGTTGATTATGTTCCGTCGCAATATTACGTGCGCAATCCCAACCTGACACGCACCGCGGGCCTGTATGAAAACCTGGTTGACCAAGCCAAATCGGCGGTATGGCCGGTACGCCCCACTCTTGGCGTCAATCGCGGCTATCGCCCCGAAGTGCCGCGTCCCGATGGTTCAGCCTATTATTATCAGGGCGTGTCCTCGCCGATGATCTATCGCGGCAACGCGTTGCCAAAGGAGTTTTATGGTCAGGCCGTGGTAGTCGACAGCCCCACCAACCTGGTGCATTTGCTGAAGCTGAGCGAAAGCGCCGAGGGCAATCTTTCCGGCGCCGACTATTATTCCAAGGGCGAACTCCTGGCTTCGACCGATGAGCGTTTCCGTCCGACCTGGCTAGTGCCCAGCCCAGACGGCAGCTTCCTGATCGTGGACATGTATCGTGGCGTTTCACAGGACGAGCCGATCCAGAGCGATTACCTGAAGAACTATATCCAGCAGCACCGCTTGTGGGACGGCATCCACAAGGGCCGCATCTGGCGGGTGATCCACACCGGCATGATCAGACAAGCCGCGCCCAAGCCCCACATGATCGATGAGACGCCGGCTCAGCTGGTGGCGCATCTGTCCGATCCGGGCGGCTGGTGGCGCGATACGGCCCAGCAGCTTCTGGTCCAGCGCAACGACAAGTCGGTGGTGCTGGCCTTGAAGCAATTGGCCCCGAGTGCGCAGGACTGGAAGACGCGGACGCAAGCGATCTGGATCCTGTCCGGCATGGGCTCGCTGGATGCCGACACGGTGATCAAGGCGCTGGGCGACACCAATGCATATGTACGCTTGGCAGGTGTGCGGGGCGCTGAACCGTTTCTCGCCAGGGATGATGCCGCCATGAAGACGGCGGTGCTGAAACTGTCGGACGATTCCAGCTGGCCGGTGCGCCGGCAATTGGCCGCTTCCCTGGGCGCCCTGCCGCGCGAAGGCCGGGTGACGCCGGTTGTGGCGATGATGAAAAAGTACGGTAATGACGCCGCGACAGTGGATGCAGGCATCAGCGGCCTAAAAGGGCTGGAAGCCGAAGCGCTGGACAGTGTGCTGGCGAGCAGCGATGCCAATTCCGATACGGTGGAGATGCTGGCGGGCGCCGCCGCCAAGAGCCGTGATGTTGCACAGGTGCAGAAGCTGCTGGCCGCTGCCACCGATGGAGCCAGGCCCGCCAAGTTGCGGC
>JAPLPI010000056.1 GCA_026400305.1 Alphaproteobacteria bacterium
TGGCGGCGTAAGCATCCAGCACAGCGCCGGGAAACTGGGTCTCCGGCGCCATGCGGTAATCCACCGACAGCACGGCGCAGTCGCCATTGGCCGCCAGCCGCCGGCAGGTGGTGTCGTAGAGCGCCAGGCTGCCCAGCATGAAGCCGCCGCCATGGACATAGACCAGTAGTGGGCAGGGCCTCTTGCCCTTGGTGGCGCGATAGAAGCGCGCCGGTATGAGGCCATAGTCGCTGGGGATCGAAAGCTGGAAGGTCACCGCCATAGCCGGCTTTTCCGGCAACAGGGTCAGGCGCTGGGTCTCGTACGCCACGCGCAGCTGCGCGGGCGACAGGTTTGTCGGCAGGTCGCCGGCGCGCTGGATGGCAAGGGCTGCCTCAGGGTGCAAGGGCATGGGATGAGGTTAGAGGAATGTCCATGGCTGTGCAATTTTGCTAGCGTCCGGGTCCGGGGTCGGCCGGAGCACACAAAAACCGGCGATGGGAGAGGCCATGAATTTCGGGATAGATTCCGCGCCGGGAGCGTCGGCGCGGGCCGGAGCGACCATTAGAGATGTCAACCGCGGCCGCATTTTCATCGTCACCCTGATGGCGCTGTTCACGGCGGGCGCCGCCGTCAGCATGCGCGCGACCACGGCCGTGCAGATGCAGTCCGAATATCTCGCGCCCTTGGGCGCGGCGACGGCTGGCGAACGGCTGGCCACCGCGCTGGGCGCGGCCTTTCTGGGTTTTGCCATCACGCTTCTGCTGGTCAGCGCCGTCCTGGCGCGCATCGGGTTCGGCCGGGCGCTGGCGGGCGCTGCTATCCTGATGACGCTGGGCTTTGCCATCG
Organism: Alphaproteobacteria bacterium; assembly: GCA_026400305.1. Classification (GTDB taxonomy): domain Bacteria; phylum Pseudomonadota; class Alphaproteobacteria; order Micropepsales; family Micropepsaceae; genus Rhizomicrobium. Next base: position 829 of record JAPLPI010000056.1, read on the forward strand.
TCGCGGGGGCCGGCGCGCTGGGCATCTCGACCTATACCGCGCTTCTGATCGGCATGGTGGTGCAAGGCCTGGGCTGGGGTCTGGTCGAAACGGTGATCAATCCGCTCACCAGCGCGCTTTATCCCGAAGACCGCGTGGGGCGGCTGGGCATCCTGCATGCCTGGTATCCGGCGGGCCTGGTCGGCGGCGCATTATTTGGTCTTGCGATTGACCATGCCGGATTGCCTTGGCGCTGGAACATGGTGCCGCTGGCGGTTCTGTGCGTGATCTTCGGCGTCCTGGCGCTGCGCGAAAAACTGCCGCCGGTCAGCGCCTCCACCGACGCGCCGGTGACGCCGGGCGAAATGCTCAAGGCGACCATCCAGAACCCCACCATCTTTGTGTGGGTGATCCTGATGATGCTCACCGCCTCCACCGAATTCGCACCGGGCCAGTGGCTGGACGTGGCGCTGACCCAGATCGTGGGCATACGCGGCGTCCTAGTGCTGGCCTATGTCAGCGGATTGATGTTCGTGATGCGCCATTTTGCAGGGCCCCTGGTTAAGCGGCTGGGCAATATCGGGCTGCTGATTTCGTCCTCCTGTTTCGCAGCCGCAGGATTGTTCGCGCTGGGCAGCGCCGACAGTCCGGTCACCGTGCTGGGCGCAGCGACTGTGTGGGGCTTCGGCGTCGCCTATTTCTGGCCGACCATGCTGGCGACGGTGGCCGAGCGTTATCCTCGCAGCGGCACCATGGTGTTCGGCCTGATGGGTTCGGCGGGTGCGGCCTGCACCTATGTGGTGCTGCCCTATCTGGGCGCGGTCTATGACAAGGGCAAGCTGGCGGCGGCCGGCGGCGATGCCAATCTGGCGGCCAATGCGCAAGGGCCCCAGCTGCACGACATCCTGACCACAGCGGCTTCGGCCTCGTTCCGTACCGCGGCGCTGATCCCGCTGTGCCTGATTGTGATTTTCATTGCCACCGCGGTGGCCGACCGATTGCAGAAAAACACTTAATTCTAATCACTTATAGGGCTAATAAAGCGTTAAGACGAATCGGACGCTGCTTGGCCAGCGCCGATCCGGGGAGCGCTTTGAAGACATCGTTGGCATTGCTGATGGCGCTGCCGCCGTCACTGCCGCCATTCATCAGGTGATCGCGCGCTATGACGCGCTCGGCGCGCGTTTTGAATCGCAAGGCGAAAAGCTCACCGCGTTCCTGAAACCGGCAGATACGTTCGAGGTGGAGCAGGAAGAGGTGGGCGGTGATACGGCCGTCCAGGCCGCGCAGCAATTCTGCGGTCGGCTCAATGCCATTGAAGGAGCCTGGATGACCCGCGCCAAGGTCTTTTCTTTGCCGGGCGGGGAAAGCCTGGCGGCGATATCCTCGGCGCACATGATCGCCGGCGCCGGCACCCGCAACATCGTGCTGGATGAGATCCACGACATCCTGGACCATGGCGTGCCCCAGGCGGCGGCTTCCACACTCTATAATGAATATTCCCTGGCGGAGCGGGACTGCCTGGTCGGGCCGCGGGGCGTACAGCTGATCGGGCATTGGCGGGACTGGTACCGCGAGCAGCCCATGATGAAAGCACCGCCCACCGGTGCGCCCTTGTTGTGGGGCAATGGCATCCGCGTCATCCAGAATTTCACCATGCCGGGCCGGGTGCGGGACAAGGTAGTGGCGCTAGCGGACTCCATGAAAGTCACGTCGTTCCTAGTCTATCTCTCCATCTTTTCTATTGCCATGGCGCGCTGGTCTGGGATGGAGCGTTTTCCACTGCGTGTTCTAGGCGACAAGCGCGGCGCGCTGAACCTGTCCAATACGGTCGGCCTGATGTTTTGCGCCGATGCGCTGGAAATCAGCGTACCGGCACGCGCGGAATTCGAAAGCGTACTGCGCGGCATCCTGGCAAAGTATGACAGCCGCGCTGTCGCTGCGCATTCCGAGTCTGCATTTCTGGGCGCCGCATGCGGTGATGCCGGGGATCGAGTCGCACTATCATGAAAACAAGATACCGGCGGCGTTCAATTATTATTCGGTGGGTACGGCGCGGGAAAAAGCCGAAAGGCGCGCCGCGCCGGACAGCGGCACTGCGCTGCCCTGGCCGCCGCAGATCACCAGCGTCACCCAGACCTGTCCTTTACCAGGGCGTGGTGAGCCCATCCGATCAGGACGGTTTCACGAGAGCTTTGTTCCAGGTTTTTGACGAAACGGTTTCGGCTTGATCGCGGCGCTGTTGCCGCCAGGCCTGTCCGGCGCGGAGCTGCGCGATACCGGGCAGAAGCTCGATCTTCATCCGGGTGAAGAACACCATGTCGCCCGCGCGGCAGAAAAACGCCGCCGTGATTTTTCGCTGGGCCGCAGCTGCGCCCGCGCCGCCCTGGCGCCGCTGGGGCATGGCGAGGCCGCGATCAGCATGGGCGCGGACGGTGCGCCGCAATGGCCCTCGGGCATCCTTGGCAGCATCACCCACACCAGCAGATATGCGGCCGCGGTTGCAGGTGAGGCAAACTTTTTCTTGGGTGTGGGCGTGGACGCCGAACGGGTGGGCGGGGTGACGCACAAACTCTGGCCGCGCTTGTTTAATGAGGCGGAGCAGGCGCATCTAGCGGGGCGCATCGATGCGGATGTGGCGGCGACGTTGCTGTTCAGCGCCAAGGAGGCGGCTTTTAAGGCCTGGCGTCTCAGGGGCGCGCTGGCGTTTCGCGACATCGCCATCGCTTTGCAGGAGGACGGCTTCACGGCGGATCATGCAGGCAAGCAGCTTCGTGGACGCCATGCCGTGGAAGGCGAGCTAGTTCTTACGCTCGCTTGGTTCTAGATGCTGCCAGATTCTTCGCTGGATGCTGCCAGGCTTTCCAGGTAGGCGGTAAACTCGCCCAATGTGGGAAATTCTAGCAGATCGCTCAGCCGCAATTCTTCTTCCAGCCCGATCTTGGCCTGGATCTCCGACAAAAGCTTCACGCCCAGCAGGGAATGACCGCCCAGCGCGAAGAAATTGTCGTCCGGCGCCACCGTTTTGACGCCAAGGGCCTTGGCCCAGATAGCGGCAATCTTGCTTTAGAGCGTGTCGGCCATGATCCTGCTTTGCGAGAATGCGCCTCGAATCTAGCGGTTTTGCGCGTGCTTTTACAGTTGTCACCAGAACTATCTCAATTGTCATAGGGCGGCGTTTGACGGACTCTCGCCGAGAGGAATTAATTTGGAGGTTCCATGAAAATCCTGATCGCAGCATTGGTGCTGCTGGCTGCCGTATCGCCGGCAATGGCCAGCGGCGTATGCGTCCAGAACCGCGACATTGTCAGCACCCATTCCGATGACGGCAAATTGCTGAGCATCAAGCTGCGCGATGGACGCACGCTGGTGAATCACCTGCAGGGCATCTGCACCGATCTGCGCCATGAAGGCCTGGTATGGAACGTTTCCGGCACCGGCCAGATCTGCGAATTCGAGCAGAGCTTCACGGTTATCAATTCCGGCCAATCCTGCACCCTGGGCAAGTTCGACGTGCCCGCGCCCAAGCCCAAGCCCAAGCCCAAGCCAGCGCCTTAAGGGCCAGTAGTGGTCTTGTCGATGAGTGGCGGCGCAACCGCCAGCTTCTGAATGGCGGAGGCCGCGGAATCGACTTCGCTCTTGCTGGTCAGGCCGGCGATGGCCAGATGGGTGCGCCAGACTTCGCCACCTTTCAGATTCGGTACGCGCCCGGCGGCGCGCTCCTCGGGCCTTGTGTTGGGAAATCCGGTGCCCGGTTCCAGCCCGGTGACATAGCCGCCCTTGGGCGTCACTTCATTTTTCCACAACGACATGTAGGGCAGGCCCTTGGTGTCGAAGCTCATCAACACGGCCCTTCCGCCATCAGACGATTTCAGCATGGCCTTAGTCATGCCCGCGCTGTCGGCATGCAGCGACATGTTGAATACCTGCGCGGCGTAAGGCGCGGCATGCGGTCCGCTATAGCGGTTCCAGCCCGCCAGGCCGCCGGCGGAAGCGGCGTTGATCGGCTGCACTTTCCTGACCGGGGCAATGAACTCCGCGCCCGCGCCCAGCAGGGGCGTGCCGAAATTAGTGTGGTAGAGCAACTGCATGTCCTGCGGCGCATCGGACAGGTTGGCGACGGCATCATCGAACACCACTTCGGGCTTGCCGATCACGGTGGAGATTTCCGAGGTCAGCTGCAGCTGCGCGCCGAAGGTGGAAAAATCATTGACCACGCCGCGGAAGATCAGCTTGCCGGATTCAAAGCGCACACTGACGTAACTGGCCGGGATGTAATCGACATGGCCATGCAGGGTGAGCGTCTGGTCGCCGTCCTGCACCGGATTGCCGAAAGACGCGAGCCCGCCGCGCACCATCAGCCCGCCGAAGCCGGCAACCCAGCCGCGTCCCTCATTGTCGTTCAGCCGGATATAGGAGGGATGGATGATTTCCTTCACGGGCGAATCCCAGCCCAGCCGCAAAACGCCGATCTTGGCTTTCCACAGTTCGAAGCCGCGCGTCGGCACGATGGTGAAGCTCATCGCGCCATTGTCGACCTCGATGACCTGCACGCCTTCCTGGCGTCCGCCATGCAGGGTCCTCAGCTGTACGCTCCAGGCAGGACCGTTCTTGTCGCCCCAATCCGCCGAACTGATCTTCCAGTTGGCGGTGGCCAGATTGGTGGCGGTGTCGATCAACACCTTGCTGTGATCGGCCTTACTCTTTTCCTGCGCCTGAGCCGGAAGTGCCAATACGCAAACCGCGATTGCTGCCAGAAACGGACGCATGAATTTCTCCCTGCATTGTTGTTTTTTGCATTTGCGTCTTCTTCGCCTTCGCTTGTCAACATCGCACCCCAATCCTAACTCGTGCAGGACTTTACGCCTTGGGCGTCAGCACCTTGCTCGGTGCGGTCATGATTGGCACTGCCGCCCGCGTGTTGCAGCGCAGAAATTAAATGCGGTTTGCAGCCGCTGCCTGGTTGCGCTTAGGGTCTCTCCCATAAATGGCCGATCAACGGCAGATCACAGGGGGGAGCCGATGGTTGACATCAAGACCAATCTTTCACGGCGCAGCATGCTGGCCACCTCCGGCGCCGCGATGCTGGCTGCGTCGCCCGCGCTGGCCGCCGCTTCGCATGTGAATGGCATGCCGCAGGAAGGGCCCGATACGCCCAAGTTGACCATGTATGTCTCGTCCGATCCCACCGAGTCGGAGCTGAAGAAGGTCAAGCAGATCGGCGTAAATATCGTCGACATGCCCGACATGCCGCCGCCGCCCTGGACGGTGGACTGGTTCCGCAAGCGCCAGGACATATTGGCGGCGCAAGGTCTCAAGCTGGGCATCGTGATGGTGCCCTGGTTCAAGAATGGCGCGATGGAGCCGGAATTCCTGAAGATCGTGCATGGCCTACCGGGCCGCGACGACACGATCAACAAGCTGAAGGATTCCATCGTCGCCGCCGGCAAGGTCGGCCTGCCGGTGGTGGAGTATGACTTCTTCCCGCACCGCGCCAACGAGGGCTACAAGGAAGTATTCACCGGCCGTGGTGGCTCTGGCCTGCTCACCTTCGACTATGAGCGGATGCGCAACCTGCCGCCGATCCTGTCGGAAGGCGCCGTCAGTTATGAGAAGGTGTGGGAAAACCTCACCCACTTCCTGAAGGAGCTGGTGCCGGTGGCCGAAAAGGCCGGCGTACGCCTGTGCGTGCACCCCAACGATCCGCCGCCCCATATCAGCCGCGGCAATGGCCAGGTGCTGCATACCCTCAAGGACTGGAAGCGCCTGATCGAGACGGTGAACTCGCCGTCCAACGGCCTGACCTTCGACTGCGGCGTCACCCGCGAATTGGGCGAGGATCCGGTGGAAGTGGCGCGCTATTTCGCCAGCCGCGACCGCATCAACCATTGCCATTTCCGCAACGTGAAGCTGACCAAGCCCAACGAGAAATACGTCGAAGTCTGGAACGACGAGGGCGACGACGACATGTTCGCGGTGATGAAGGAGCTGATCAAGAACAAGTACACCCGCCTGATGATGCCCGAGCATCCCCGCAGCATGGAAAATGACAAGGACCAGAAGAATGGCGGCTATACCGGCTGGGTCTATAATGTCGGTTATGCTCGGGCGATGATGCAGGCTGCCCTTTTGGACCTGAAGAAGTCCTGATGCGGACGTAACGGGCATCCCGCCCATCAAACAGGCCGCTCCGCATCTGCGGGGCTGCCTGTTTCGTGCTCCGGGAATACGGCATGCAAAGTGATTTTTTCGTGATGTTTCCTCAGCCGGCACGGCCAAAGCTGACAACAAGGCCAAAGACCATTGGGGGTAGACGATGCTGGCCGCACTTTAGTGCAACGTAACGAATGCTCGGCCAAAGATAATTACTGGCGGGTTTGGGTGTGATGGCGATCTCTTCGGCGCTGGTACTGATCCATTCGCTAACGTTGCCGGGCCGCAAGGCCATCCCGCAGCAACGCGCCAAAACTGCTACGCTCTTCAAGGCTCCGTAATTCTATTCCAACTCTCTGGTCATTTCGGAGAAGAGCGATTAGCGCATCTGGGTCGGCCAGCAAAAACTGAATGGCATCCAAGCTTTCGGCTCAGGATTCCCCGAGTACCCGGCCCAGACTTAGTCTGGCTGATGGCCTGGAATGGCAGCCCGGTAGGTAATGCGCCCCAGCTGGCTGTCACCACCACCACTATATAAGATTTTAGGCCTTTAACTGCCCAAAGGGAGTAGCTTGCCTCTCCTTTTTAGTTTGGGCTTTTGGCATTTCTGCTGCGTCCCAGATCGCGCACAAAAGCGCAATATTTTGCGTTAGTCTGGGGGTGATGGGGGGGTACTTTCGATGAACAAAAATTTGCGCACCCGTGCAGTACTTGGTGTGTTTTTCTGCACCGCCGCAGCGCTGACCTGGACCGGCTTTGCGCGCGGCCAGGATGAAAGCACTGCCGCCCATCAGGCTGGTTCGCCCCCAAACACCATTTCCTTCCAGAAGAAGCCGGTCACTGGCGACATCACCAACACCGACGAA
>JAPLPI010000316.1 GCA_026400305.1 Alphaproteobacteria bacterium
GATTTCTCAGGTTATTCAAAGGCCGTCCTTCTCTACATGCCGGGAATGAACCGGGCTCCCGCCCTTCATAAATAGGATGATTTTAGCGCATTGCCAGCCATCAAAACGTTAAGAGTTTTGGGAGCTTCCCGCAATACAGCATGGCCCTCGCCGTCAAGCCTTGCGGACGGAACTCCCCGTTTTTCTTGGGTTTTCTGGTCTGAGCAACAGAACGCCCGCGCCAAAATCTTTCCCCGCCTTGCCCGCCGGGCGAATGTGACAGCCGTGAAGGGTCGCGCCGGCGCCAAACCGGCCACCGCCGATCTGGTCGAAAAGTCGCACCAGCGACTCGAATCGCGGGCGATAGGCCTGGCCGGAAACCGCCATCAGGACCGCTGCAAGGGCGCGCAGGCCCACTTCGCGCGGCGCACCCGCCAGCACGGCGGGATCGAGTAGCGCGCCGCCCTCCCCAGCCCGCACCGCACGCGCCAGCAACGCTTCTGTGACGATCTCCAGGCTTTCGCGGGCCCGGGCCAGGTGCGCCGCGGCGGACGCAATTCGCTCCACCGTCAGGCCAGAATCGGCCAGCGCGACAAGCACCTTTCGGATCTTCACCCGGTCAAAGGCGGGATCGTCATTCATCGGATCATCCAGCCAGGGCTGCTTCAGGGATTTCAGATGTGCCCGCAGCTGATCCCGGCGCAATGCCAGCAGAGGCCGCATCACGCCAAGTCCCGCAAAGCCCGGCACCGGCCAGGGCGCGTTCGCGCGCATCGCAGCCAGTCCATCCAGGCCGCTACCGCGCGCCAGCCTAAGCAGGAACGTCTCCGCCTGGTCGTCGCCAGTGTGGCCAACAAAAAGGGTATCGACCTTGTGCCGGGTCAGCCATTCGCCCATCAGGCGGTAGCGTGCCTCGCGCGCCGCCGCTTCGATGCCGCTTTTGGGTTTAGCGCCCGTCCATGTGAGAATTTGCGCCTTTAATCCCGCCTGTTTCGCCCAGGCTGCGACCTGTTTGGCATCACAGGCGGAAAATTTTTGCAGACCATGATCCACCGTCAACACGACCAGCGGCTTTAATTTTCGCTGCTGCGCAAAGGCGCGCAGCAGATGCATCAGGGCCAGAGAATCACTGCCACCAGACACCGCAACCGCGATGGCGCCATCATGGGCTCCCATAGCCGCGATGAAGGAAGCCTCGAGCTTACTTGCTGCAGGCCGTTTTGCGGAGGTTCGCGGCCTGGCCGAGGGTTTGCGGGCTGGCGTTGGGATACTTCGAGTTGATGAGGCCAAGCGTTGTGCAGCCTTCCGATTTCTGGCCCATGCCCATGAAGGACTGTGCCAGCTTGAGCATAGCGTCAGGCGCGCGCGTTGACTTGGGATATTTCTTGATCACTTCGGCGAAGGTGCGCGCCGCGCGGGCATAGTCTTGGTGGATGAAGCTTATATTTGCCACCCAGTAGGTCGCCTGTGGCGACAGGTCAGTATCGCCGGGATTGCCATCGGCATAGCCACGGAACAACGCGGAGGCTTCGTCATACTGGGCGCGGCCCATAAGGTTCATGGCCTGGTCGTACTGCGCCGAATTGGCCGGCGGACCCGCCAGCGAACCATTCAGCGGCGCGTCATCGCCGGGCCCCGACGGCAGGGTGCCCAGGGTGCCGGGCGGACGGCCACGACCTGAAAGATTGGACGGAGCCACGGCGTTGAAATTGCCGCCGCCCTGGCCAATGGGCGGCAAGGGGTCGCCGGGACGCATCTGGGAATAAGGCTGCGGTACCATGACGGTTTGGCCGGCCGATTGAGTGCCAGCCGCGGCGCAATTCATGGAATCGCCCGCGCCCAGCTGCTGCGCAGACAGGGTGCAGAGCCGGTAGGAAAAGTCCTTCTGTATCTTGTCGATCTTGTTGTTCTGGATCTGAACCTGGTGCGACAGCTGTTCATTTGTTCCGGTGGCCTGGGTGAGGCTCTGGGTCAGGCCCTGGACCTTGTCCTCCAGCGTCTTGATGCGGTCATCCTGCTGCTGGGCGGTGTTCTGCAGATCGTGCACCCCGTTGGTCTGGAAGGCTTCGCGCGCCTTTTCCTCGTCGCTGGGCCCGAACAGCTGGGCGCTGGCGGGCGCGCAGAAGAGCGAAAACGCCA
>JAPLPI010000404.1 GCA_026400305.1 Alphaproteobacteria bacterium
ACTGGCCGGGCTGGGTATCCGCGGCTTCGGCCGGATTGAGCGGCCCATCCGGCTTCACCTGATCCGCCAATTCGCCAAGACTTCCGTCCGCCTTAATGTGGATGACCACAAAACTGCCGCCGGAATAATTCGCCACCAGCGCGAACTTGCCTGTGCGATCGATCTCGAGATAGGCGGGACCCGCCGCGCCGGAACTGACCGTGTTCAGCGGCTTCAACGCGCCGCTGCCGGCATCCACCGCAAAGGCGCTGACTGAACCGGTCTTGCCGTCATAATCGAAGATCTCGCCGTTGGCGTAGAGAAAGCGGTGATCCGGCGACAGGGCGATCCAGGAGGGCGATTTCATCTTCGCCACCAGGCGCGGATTGGACACAGCCCCGCTCTTGTCGTCGACATCCACCAGATAGATGCCCTCGCCGTGATTGATGCCGCGTGCCGTCGGCTCCTGCGTGTAAGTGCCGATATAGGCACGGCCCGCCTGCGCGGCATTCACGCAACCAAGAACGGCCGCCACCGTCAGCGCGGCGGTCAAAGCAACTTTCTTCACGCAACTCTCCTCGATTAAGGCAGGAACACCATCGCCGCCGGCGCATAGACCGCCAGGAACTTGCCGGTGGACTTCGGTACGCCATTGGCATCCATCTTGAAGGTGGCCAGATTGTCGCCACCTTGGTTCAGCGAATAGAAATATTTGCCGCTGGGATCGAACGCCAAGGTACGCGGGATGGTGCCTTCGGTGTGGGTGTTGGCGATCTTCTTGATGCTGCTGTCAGTGGCAATCGCGAAGGTCGCGATGGAGTCATGATTGCGGTTGGCGGCATAGAGGTGCTTGCCCGCCTTGTCGATCAGCAGTTCAGAGGTGGTGTTGCCGCCCTGGAACCCGTCCGGCAGGGTCGAAACCGATGCGCCCTTTGGCGTCAGCTTGCCGGCATCAAAACCATAGACCTGGATGCGCGAATTCTGTTCGTGCAGCACGTACAATGCCTTTCCGTCCGGCGAGAAGCGGAAATGGCGCGGGCCCGAACCGGGCACCACCTTGGTCACCGAGACCTGGTTCAGCTTGCCGGTATTGGTATCCAGCTTCCAGACAAAGACCTGATCACGACCCGCATCAGCGCCCACGATGTACTGACCGGTGGGATCGGGAAGGATCATGTGGCCGCGCGAACCGTGCGGCTCCTTGCTGCCAGACATGCCGACGGGACGGTCGGCAGCCTGGTAGACGCTCAGCGGGCCGGACGGCTTCACGATGTCGGTGGTCTCGCCCAGGCTGCCATCGGGCTTGAGGCGGGTCACCGAATAACTGCCGCCGGTATAATTGGCCGTCAGCACGAATTTGCCCGACGGATCGGGCACGATGAAGCACGGAATAGCGCCGCCGGAATCAACCACATTGAGTTTCTTCAGCGCGCCCGTTGCGGCATCAACCGCATAAGCGGTGATCGAACCAGATTTGTTGGACCCATAGGTGTTGATCTCGTTGACCGCGTAGAGGAACTTGTTGTCCTTCGACAGGGTGAACCAGGACGGGGAAAAGTCCTTAGCCACCAGCTTGAGGCCCGACGGCACGCCGGTCGCGTCATCGACATTTACCAGATAGATGCCTTCGCCATGACCATTGGCGTAGGCGCCCGGTTCCTTCAGGTTGGGCGTATAGGTGCCGATATAGGCGCGCCCGGCCTGGGCGGCGGACGCAGAGGCCAGGACGGCGGCCAGCGCAGCGATGGCAACGGAGGTGGTCAAGGCTTTCATATAAAGTCTCCTTTTCAGATCCGGCGGCGAGGACGCAAAGATGCCTTGCGATTTGCCAGAACCCGTTCCCCGCCCTTGTTCTTATTATTTATGTCCGATTTCTAGCATGTGCGCCCCGCCCAGCCCAGCCGTAACGCCCTGTGCAGGCGCAGCAAAATTAAGCTATAACCCGCGGCCTTCAAAACGCGGGTCCCGCCAGTGCTTCTGCTGATCGATAAGCAGCACCGCTATCCAATGACGTTCGGCAACAGCCGATACCCGCACTAAAAACCAATATACAATGGACTAAACCGTCCAATGATAATCGGCATCGTCCGTTGGCATCCGACAACAATGCGGGTATAAAAGCGGGTATGGATTTGA
>JAPLPI010000072.1 GCA_026400305.1 Alphaproteobacteria bacterium
GCGCCTGCGCGCCGGTGGCCGTTACCTGGGCAGCGCCATGGCGTGGAGCGCGCCGCAGCATCTGGCCGCCTTTGGTCCGCAAAGCCCGTTCAACGGATTGGAGATCGCTTCTGAAGTCACGGTGTCGCGCCAGATCCTGGCAGAACCGTCCGCCGAACTTTCGGGCCGCACCTGGGCGCAGCTTGCCGATGGCACGCCGCTCATCACTGCACAGGCGATGGGTTCGGGCTGGATCGTCTTGTTCCACACCGCCGCCAGTCCCGGCTGGTCGTCGCTGCCACTGTCGGGTCTGTATGTCGAGATGCTCAAGCGCCTGCTGGCGCTGTCGGCCGGCACCCCGGCGCGCGAACTGGCGGGGCTGACCACCTTGCCGCCGTTGTCGCTGCTGGATGGTTTCGGCCACACCATACCGCCCACCGCCGATGTCGCGCCGCTGCCCGCGCATGATTTCTCGAAGCAACGCGTTTCACCCCAGCATCCGGCCGGCCTGTATGGCGCCCATGAAGTGGAAAGCGCGCTGAACGTGATGCACACGGGCGATCATCTGTCGCTGCTAGCCGATGGCGGCCAGGCCTATGGCAACACCCATGCCCGTGCGCTGGCGCCCTACCTGCTAGCCGCCGCGCTGCTGCTGCTGTTGCTGGATTGTATCGTCTCGTTGTGGCTGCGCGGCTTTACGCCCCGCAAGCTGAAATTCGTGGCCACCGCGCTGCTGATTTTCCTGTCTGTGCCGCATGCCCGCGCCGATGACGCGATGAACATGAAGGCGGCGCTGGATACGCGTCTTGCTTACATAAAGACCGGTCTGTCGGACGTGGACACCACCAGCCTGCAAGGCCTGACGGGGCTGGGCATGGCCTTGAAGGCGCGCACCTCCTACGAGCCGATGGAGCCCTTGGGCCTGGACCCGGAGCGCGACGATCTTTCGCTCTATCCCCTGCTCTACTGGCCGATGGACCCGCGCGAGAAATCCCTGTCGCCCAAGGCGCTGTCGCGCGTTGGCGAATATATGAGGAATGGAGGCACCATCCTGTTCGACACCCGCGACCTCACCCTGGGCGCGATGCGCGGCGCCGCATCGCCGGGCGAACAGACTTTGCGGCGGCTGACCGGCGGCCTGGACCTGCCGCCGCTGGAGCAGGTGCCCGCCGATCATGTGCTGAGCAAGGCCTTTTATATCCTGCACGACTTTCCCGGCCGCTGGACCGGCGGGCGGACATGGGTGGAAGCCCTGCCGCCCGCGCCAAAGAATGGCGCGCCACCGGCGCGCGGCGGCGATGGCGTGTCGCCGGTGATCATCAGCGGCAACGACCTGGCCAGCGCCTGGGCGGTGGATGCGAACGGCCATTTCCAGACCACGCCGTCGCCGGGCGGCGAGATCCAGCGCGAGATAGCGTTCCGCTTCGGCATCAACCTGGTAATGTATGCACTGACTGGCAACTACAAGACCGATGTGGTGCATGCCCCTGCCTTGCTGCAACGGCTGGGGAATGAGCGATGACTAGGCTGGCTTTCACGCCCGTCATTCCGGTGTCGCTGCTGACCGCGCTGGCGGTGGTGGCGTTGCTGCTCACCGCTTATGCCTTTTATATGCGCGCACGGGGCGCCTGGGCGCGTGGACTTGCCTTTGCGGTCCTGATCTTCGCGCTGGCCGGACCGCTGCTGGTGAAAGAGAAGCGCGCACCCCTGTACGATGTGGCTGTGATCGTCACCGACCGTTCGCAAAGCATGTCCCTGGGCAAGCGCGCCCAGCAGGCGGAAGCCGCACGGGCGCAAATCAAGCGCATGCTGACGCAGCAGCCGGGCCTGGTGGTGCGCGAGACATCTGTCACCACCACCGCCACCGGCGCGAACAACGGCACCCAGGCCATTGCCGCCCTGAATGCGGCGCTGGCGGATGTGCCGCAGGGCCGCGTGGCCGGCGCGATCCTTATTACCGATGGCCAAGTGCATGATGCACCCGCGCCCGAAAGTATCAACCTGAAGGCTCCGCTGCAGGTGCTGGTGGCGGGCGGTCGCGGCGAGCGAGACCGCAAGCTGACGGTGGTCAATGCGGCACGTTTCGCCATTGTCGGCCAGGCCGCCACCGTGCAGTTGCGCGTCGACGATCTGGGCGGCAGCGGCGAGGCCAGCGCGGTGCTGGACATCCATATCGACGGCAAAACCTTCGGCTCGCGCATGGTGCCGATTGGCAAGGACACCGACATCAAGGTGCCGGTGGCGCATGAAGGTGAAACCCTGGTCGAACTGTCGGCGGGACAGGGCCCGGCCGAACTGACGATGCAGAACAACCGCGCGGTGGTTACCGTGTCGGGCATCCGTGACCGGCTGCGGGTACTGCTGGTGTCGGGCGAGCCGCATGCCGGCGAACGGGTGTGGCGCAATCTTTTGAAGGCCGATCCGTCGGTGGATCTGGTGCACTTCACCATCCTGCGTCCTCCGGACAAGCAGGATTCCACGCCCATCAATGAACTCTCGCTGATCGCCTTCCCCTCGCGCGAGCTGTTCCAGGAAAAACTCGGCTCGTTCGACCTGGTCGTGTTCGATCGCTATCGCGAGCGCGGCGTGCTCCCGCTGGCCTATTTCCAGAACCTGGCGTCGTACGTCCAAGATGGCGGAGCGCTGCTGATTTCATCCGGCCCCGAATTCGCCGGGCCGGAAAGCATCTATCGCACGCCGCTCAGCCAGGTCCTTCCGGTGCAGCCCACCGGCCAGATCGTCACCGGTCCGTTCAAGCCCATCGTCACAGCCGATGGCCTGGCCCACCCCGTCACGCGGGAACTGCCGGGCCGCAACCAGGACAAGACGCCGCCTACCTGGGGCCGCTGGTTCCGCCTGATCGGCTCCAACAAGATTGCCGGCCAGACCGTGATGGCGAGCGGCGCCGGCCAGCCTTTGCTGGTGCTGGACCGTGTCGGCAAGGGCCGCATCGCCGAACTGATGAGCGACCAGACATGGCTGTGGGCGCGCGGCTTTGAAGGCGGCGGGCCGCAGGCCGAACTGCTGCGCCGGTTGGCGCACTGGCTGATGAAGGAGCCGGAACTGGAATCGGAAATGCTGTCGGCCGCCATCGTGGGCGACAAGCTGCAGCTCACCCGCCGCGCTATGGCGGCGCAGACGCCGGTCGTGACCCTGACCATGCCGTCCGGAAAAAGCACCAGCCTGCCGCTGACCAAGGCCGAACCAGGCATCTGGCGCGCCGAGGCCAAGGCCATCGAGCTGGGCCTTTACCGCGCCACGGACGGCATCCTGTCCGCCGTGGCCGCGGCGGGGCCGCTCAATCCGAAGGAAGTGGCCGACATGCGCGCCACCGACGAAGTGTTGAAACCCGATGCACAGGCCAGCGGCGGCAGCGTGCATTGGCTGGAAGACGGCGTGCCGGACATCCGCCGCGTCGATACGGGCGACACCGCAAGCGGTTCAAACTGGATCGGGCTGCGCAGCAATGGCGCTTACCGCGTCACCGCCCTAGAACAGGAAAAGCTGCTGCCGCAATGGCTGGCACTGCTGATCATCGTGGGAGCGCTGCTGCTAGCTTGGAGACTCGAGGGTCGTTAGCCGACCCCGGCGCCGTTAGCTCATACCGCGTAATCGAGCTGCGCCCGGCGCACTTCGCCCGACAGGTTCAATATCTCGCCCGCCTTCAGTGACAAGCCGAGAATTCGGTTCTGGTCCACCGGCCCGGGAAACTTCACCCGTCCCGGCGGCAGGCGCGAAAATCCGATCTTGGCGTAATAGGGCTCATCGCCCACCAGGATGATGCCGCGCCACGGACCTTGTTGGGCTGCCGCGATCCCGGCCTGCATCAAGGCGATGCCGATGCCGCGGCCGCGCTGGTTGCCTTCCACCGCCAGCGGCCCCAGCAGCAATTCTTCATGTCCGCCGATACGCACGGGCCAGAAACGCACCGAGCCGCGCAGCACACCGTCTTCCACCGCGACAAAAGACAGGCCTGCCAACGGCTTCACACCTTCGCGCAACCGGTAGGCGGATTTGGCAAAACGCCCGGGCCCGAATCCTTCAGCGTTCAATGCCTCAATGCCAGCATCGTCGTCGGTATTTTCCAGGCGGATCTGCCAGGCTGGCATGAGTGCGTTCATGGAACTTTCGCTAATCGCCCCCTGTGCAAAAGGCAAGCTACCAATAGTGGGAAGACGGTGCGGCGCCGGTCAGTTCCTGAAGCCGGCGCAAGGTGGCGGGGGGGTGCAGCCATCAGGCGGCGCGAGAGGATCGGTGAAATATACGTCACGGATTTCCAGGTTGGGCTTAAAGTCCACCGCGGTGACCCAACCGGCCTTGCGGGTATAAAGCGCGAAAAACTTGGCTTCCCCGCCCACCAGGCCCACTTCCTCAGCCAGTTCCCGCAGGATGGGCGCCTGAGCCGCCTCACCCCGGCCGTATAGCGCTGCCGCACCAGCAGGGCCCGCCCCTGATCGTCATAGATCGCCGCCGCCACGCCAAAAGAAGTGGGCGCCCACAGCACCCGCAGGGTCATTTACGCCCGTAAGACGATAAGTCTTAACACCCGTTAAATATTTCTGCCGGTCACTGTCCTGTAACGGTTCAATAACCCCTTAAATGTAACCTGCGGTAGAAAGTTTAGCCTGGCGGCTATTCACCATCGCGGAAATTCCGCTTGTGTCCAGGGCGTAAGAACCAATGTCGGGTGCCGGTTTTGAGAGCATGAAAGCGCTCATTGTCGAGAACAATGCGCATATGCGCTCGCTCCTGCGGGTACTGCTCAATTCCATTGGCATCAAGGAAATCGCCGAGGCGGCCAACGGCCAGGCCGCCATCGACTCGCTGCGCGAACGCAAGTCCGCCGCCGCCCAACGGCACGATCAGGGTATCCAGCTAGGGTAATCCTCCAGCACCTCCTTCGCGCAGGTGCCCTGGCCCGCGATCACTTTGGCGTCGTCATAGGGATGAATGAAGGTCAGGCCCTGTTCGGCCGCGATGCGGCGCACTTCGGCATCTACTACCACCAGGATTTCGCCGTGCAGGATGACGGTGGCGCCGAAGTGGCTTTGATATCGGCAAAGGTGCGCGCGGCGGTCACAGACCTTATCCTTTGCCAAGGTTCCGGCATTTATTCCCGTTCGCGGTGCGAACGGGAATAAATGGTAGCAGCGGCAGGATTTGAACCTGCGACCAAAGGATTATGATTCCCCTACTCTACCACTGAGCTACGCTGCCAAGCCGGGACGGACCGCTTGTCGGTCCGGGCGCGGGGTTTAGTCCGCCCCCCTTGGGACTGTCAAGTTTTCGCAATTTTCGGCAGCCAGCAGGCCTGTATTTGCTGGGTTTCGGTTAGCTGGCGCTGTCCTCGGGCGGAGTGGCCTGCTCGGCTTTGCGCCGTGCGGTTTCCTCGGCGCGCCGATCGGCTTTTTCCTTCACCTTGGCGGCCTGGGCGCGTTCGCGCTGCAAGCGGTCCTGCGAATAGTTGGGGGGTCTGGGCGCCATCTCTCTATTCCTGGGACACGTGTTCGCGGGCTTCGTCAGGCCGGGCAGCCAGTGCCCAGACTTCACCCGCCTTTTCGGCAGGACGATAAAACAGTGCCGTGCCGGACGCGCCATCGCCGCTGCAGAACTGGCGGAAAGTACGTTCCACATCGGCTTCCAGCTTGAGCGGGATCTCGCGCGCAACGGCCTCGCGCCCCTTGCGGATGGCGCGCATCACCGACCAGCGCCGCAGCCCTGCGGGATGGGGCGCCAATGCGGCGACCAGTTCTTCCACGATGGTTGCGCGCGGTGCGCGGTCACGTGACATGGAATCTCCTTTGCGGGAAAAACAAAACAGGCGGCGAAGACGTTGGTCTTCAGCCGCCTGCCCTGTTCAATGATTTAGGCGTTCTGCAGGTTCACGGCCTTGGAACCCTTGGCGTCGGGCTGGATGTCGAAGGAAAGCTTCTGGCCTTCCGACAACGAGGTCATGCCCGCGGCTTCCAGAGCGGTGGCGTGAACGAACACGTCCTTGGCGCCGCCTTCCGGTGCGATGAAGCCAAAACCCTTGGCGGAATTGAAGAACTTTACGGTTCCGATAGTCATGATGATGTCCTTTGCAAATGATCATCCGGACGGATGTCAGGAAGGCGAAAACATCAATTCGGGAAGTGTCTGGGCCAGGCGCGCGCGAGGCGGGTCGGGATTGGCGCTTCTTCTGGAGCAGTCGCACAACTAACATGCACCTTTATCGGGCACAATACAAGCTGCGCTGGACCAGGGTGAGCCGAGGACGCAAAGAAGTGCGCCAATAGCGGGATTGGCGCGTCAGTGGCCTGTCCTGATGCCGACGAGGCTGTAGGCCAGACAATAGCGAATGGCAGCCGTCAGGATGGCCACCACGCCGATCCAGCCCACCCAGTTCCATCCTGTAGCCGGAAAGTCAAGTTAAAGGGCATAGGCCAGCAGAAGAAGGCCAAGGATTGCCCGGGCAATCCTGTCCATGCTTCCCATGTTTTGTCTCATGCGGTTTGCTCTTTTTCTTTTCATTTTTTCCTCGGCGCGTGCGCCATGACCCGCGTAAGGCCGCAAAAGCCTGTTGCGCCGGCTATGGACAATCCCATGCCCGCCATTGGGATTGTCCATAGCCATCGGCCCGTGCGGTTTCAGTTGGCGACGGGGGCAGCTTCGGCCTTGATCCAGCCGCCGCCCAGCACCCGGCTGTCTTCGGCGCCATAAAAGACGCACGCTTGGCCCGGGGCGATCGCGTCTTCCGCCGCCATCAGGTCCACTCTTGCAGCGCCATCTGCCAGCGGCGTCACGGTCGCGGCCACCGGCGGGCGCATGGAACGCACTTTGACCCGCGCCTCGAACGGCGCGTCATGCGCCACCAGCCAGTTCACGTCTTTCAGCAGCATGGTGGAAGACCCAAGCGCCGAGCGCGGCCCCACAACCACCCGTGCATTGACCGCGTCCAGCTTCAGCACGAACAGCGGTTCTTCATTGCCGGACAGGCCAAGCCCCTTGCGCTGGCCGACGGTGAAGTGGGTGATGCCATCATGGCGGCCCAGAACCGTTCCGGATGCATCCACGATGTCGCCGGGGCGCGCCGCATCGGGACGCACGCGGTCCACGATAGAGCTGTAATGCCCGCTGGGCACAAAACAGATGTCCTGGCTGTCGGGCTTCGCGGCATTTACCAGTGCCAGTTCGGCAGCGATGGCGCGCACCTCGCGCTTGTCCATGTCGCCCAAGGGAAAGCGCAGATAGTCGAGCTGGTCCTGGGTGGTGGCGAACAGGAAATAGCTCTGGTCGCGCACCGGATCAGCGGCAGCGTGCAGCTGTGCGCGCTCATCGCCTTCCACCCGGCGCACATAATGGCCGGTGGCCATCGCCTCGGCGCCCAGTTCGCGCGCTGTGTCGAGAAGTTCGGCGAACTTCACGTTCTGATTGCAGCGCACGCAGGGGATCGGCGTCTCGCCCCGGGCATAGCTGTCGGCAAAATCCTCGATCACCGCCTTGCGGAAGCGGCTTTCGTAATCCAGCACATAATGGGGAATGCCCAGCCTCTGCGCCACGCGCTTGGCGTCATAAATGTCGGCGCCCGCGCAGCAGGCACCCTTGCGCGCCGGCGTCTTGTCTTCCGGATACAGCTGCAAGGTGATGCCCACAACGTCGTAACCCTGCTTCTTCAGCAGCGCGGCGGTAACGGAGGAATCCACGCCGCCGCTCATAGCAGCGACGACGCGGCTCCCGGGCTTGAGGACGCTTTCGCTCATTGGGCGGTCATATAGGACTGCAACCGGAAAACCGCAAGAAATTGTCTTGTTATTTTGGATACTTATGAGGCACTGGCCGCCCAGGCTAACAGCACCCTGCGCACCGGTCACTTCCACCGACAGCCCTTCGATGCGGGCGACCCGGCCAAAGCGGGTCAGGGTGGGAATGGCCTTTATTTCCTGGGTCAGCGCGCGCATCAACGTCTCTGGTTTGGGGACTCCTTTTGCGCCCCGGGGCCCTTGTTTCGGTGACTTTCTGTCCTCCGAAGGACCTATCTTGGGGCCAATTATTTAAATGGCGGTAAACTTAAGAAACCGAATCAAAGACTTTTGGGGCCTTAAAGTCCTTTCTGGTCCTCAATCCGGGATTAGGAAGGGCTGAAGCCGGGACCAGAAGTTAAAGCTGCTGTTAACTATTTGCGCTTACCTTCCGGAAACTGGTTAACCGTCCCTGCACCCTCTGGGGCCGCAAGGAACGTTAAGAGAGGGGCCTGAAATGCGCTTACTCCTGATCGAAGACGACAGCGCCATGGCGCGCAGCATCGAGCTGATGCTGCGCAGCGAAGGCCTTAACGTCTACACAACCGATCTCGGCGAAGAAGGGATCGATCTGGGTAAGCTTTACGATTACGACATCATCGTCCTGGACCTGCAGCTGCCCGATATGAGCGGGTTCGAGGTCCTCAAGGCCCTGCGCGTCGCCAAGGTGCAGACGCCAGTCCTGATCCTGTCCGGCAACGCCATCGTGGAAGCCAAGGTCAAGGCCCTGGGCTTCGGCGCCGACGATTACATGACCAAGCCCTTCCACAAGGACGAGCTGGTCGCCCGCATCCAGGCCGTGGTCCGCCGTTCCAAGGGCCACAGCCAGTCGGTCATCACCACCGGCAAGCTCACCGTCAACCTGGACGCCAAGACCGTGGAAGTCGACGGCGCCCGCGTCCACCTGACGGGCAAGGAATACCAAATGCTGGAGTTGCTTTCGCTCCGCAAGGGCACGACCCTGACAAAGGAAATGTTCCTCAATCACCTGTATGGCGGCATGGACGAGCCGGAGCTGAAGATCATCGACGTCTTCATCTGCAAGCTGCGCAAGAAGCTGGCCACCGCCACCGAAGGCGCCAATTATATCGAAACCGTCTGGGGCCGCGGCTATGTGCTTCGCGATCCGAACGGCGAAGAGATCGTCCAGGTCGCCTGAGCGACTGAACCATGAATGGAAAAAGCGCCTTCGGGCGCCTTTTTTTGTTTCTACTGGCTACAGCTCAGAAGCCGGCCGTCCAGGCTGGAGCCAATCAGCAGCGCCTTGTCGGCCGAGATGCCAACACTGGCGCCAGACAATTCGCGGCCATCATTGCCATAGATCTGCTCCTTGTCCTGCGGCACGCCGTTCAACAAGGTGACGCGGAAAAGCTGCGACGGGGCGCGCTTTGCCGGATCGGCACTGGCGGCGCGCCAGTCCGAAAGATTGGCGTGGCCCGCCACCAGCAATTGTCCCTGCGCATCCATGCTTAGTTTTTCCGGTCCCGCCGGCAGCACCAGATTGCCCGCGTCGATCAGTGCGCCGGTGAAGGGTTCGCGGGAAAAGCTGGTCAGCGAGCGGCTGAGAAGACTGCCCACCACCAGGTGCGTGCCGCCGCCCGTCAGGATCAGACTGTGGGTGCCATACAGCCCGTCCACCGCTTCGCTGAAGCTCATGCCATTGAAATACAGGATATTGCCGCCCGGGAGGACGCCATAGGTCTGGGGAATGTGGAGCAGCCGATTTTTTCCCGCCGTGCCGTTGGCGACATAGAAGCTGACGGGACTGGCCACCGCCACGTCCTGCGGATTGATCAGCATGCCGCCTTCGATGGTGCCCTGCGCCACCAGCGTCGGCGTGCCCGAAGGATCGGTCACTTCAAAACTGTCGATGCTGAATCGGCCGGTACTGCGCTTGTTCACCACCATCAGGAACAGGCCCTTGCCGTCTGGCGTGCGATACAGACCGATGCCGCGGGGATGAAAATCACGCGGGCCGCCTGCAAGCTTGCGCAGAGCCCCGCCCGCCAGCGGCAGGGCATAGATGCCATCATCGGCACTGGGACCGCGCGCACTGCTGACCGAAACAAAAGCAGTGCCGTTTGCCGCTTCGATGTCCTGCACGCCGGGCACCGTGCCCGCCACCTTGCAACTACCCGTAAAGCCCACGGGGGTGGAAAAAACCACGCCATTGGACCACACCGCGCGCGCGGCGGCGCTGACCAGTCCGACAATCGCCAACATAGCCAAGGCCCGACCGATGCGACGGGGACGACCGAACCTCACAGCGAGGCATCCGCAAATTGCAGCGACGCCAAGCGCGCATACAGCCCGCCGGCGGCCATCAGCTCGGCGTGGGCGCCCTGCGCCACCACCTTGCCCTCGTCGATCACAACAATGCGCTTGAGGCGCTGTATGGTGGAGAAGCGGTGCGCGATCACCAGGGTGGTGCGGCCCACCATCAGGTTGCCCAGCGCGGTCTGCACCAACCGTTCATTTTCCGCATCCAGCGCACTGGTCGCTTCATCCAGCAGCAGGAGCGGGGCGTCGCGCAGGATGGCGCGGGCAATGGCGAGGCGCTGGCGCTGGCCGCCCGACAGGGTCACGCCGCGCTCGCCCACTAGTGTGTCGAAGCCTTGCGGCAGCTTAATGATGAACTCGCTGGCGGCGGCGGCATCGGCGGCGGCGCGCACCTGTTCATCGGTGGCGTACTCGCGGCCATAACGAATATTGGCGGCAATACTACCGGAGAAAATCACCGGTTCCTGCGACACCACCGCGATTTTCTGGCGCAAGGCGATGGGATCGAGCTGGGTAATGTCCACGCCATCAAACCAGATGCCGCCGCCTTGGGCATCGAAGAAGCGCAGCATCAGCTGAAACACGGTGGACTTTCCGGCTCCGCTGGGGCCCACCAGCGCCACCGCCTCGCCGCCCAGCACATCCAGCGAGAAACCGTTCAAGGCCTTGAAATCGGGCCGGGTGGGATAGCGGAAAGTGACGTCCTCGAAGAGCACCGCGCCGCTGGGATGCGCCGGCAATTGCAACGGGCGGGCCGGCGCGGCTATGGCCGGCACTTCATGCAGCAATTCCATCAGCCGTTCCGAGGCGCCGGCGGCGCGCTGCAGATCGCCCCACACTTCAGACAAGGCGCCGACGCCGCCGCCGGTGAGGGTGCCGTAGAAAATGAAGGCCACCAGCTGGCCCGCCGAAATGTGCCCGCCGATGAAGTCGTGCAAGCCGATCAGGCCGACCGTGGCCAAGCCCGAAAAGGCGGTGAAGATGGCGATCGCCGTCAGGATGGCGCGCGCCAGGGTGCGGCTTTTGGAAAATTCAAAAGCGCGCTCCACCGACAGGGCAAAGGCGCGACGTTCGTAATTTTCCTGGGTAAAAGCCTGCACCGTGGACACCGCGTTCAACGTCTCGGCACCGCGCGCGGCCGTGTCGGCGATGGAATCCTGGCTGGCGCGGGAGAGCTTGCGCACCCAGCGACCGAACAGCAGCAGCGGCAACATCACCACCACCACCGCACCGACGACCAGCAAGGTCAATTTCACGCTGGTAAAGAACATCAGCGCCAGACCGCCGGTCAGGGTGACCAGGTTGCGCAGCGCCAGCGATGCAGAAGAACCCACCACCGTCTGGATCAAAGTGGTGTCGGCGGTCATCCGCGACAGCACTTCGCCGGTGCGGGTCACCTCGAAGAACTGGGGTGACAGGCCCAGCACATTGTCGAACACCGCCTTGCGGATGTCGGCCACCACCCGCTCGCCCAGCCAAGTCACGGCATAGAAGCGGGTGGCCGAGGCGCTGCCCAGAACGGCGGCGGCCACGATAAAGTCGGCATAGAAGTCGGTCAGGGCATGAGCCTGGGCCGCCGAAAGGCCGCGGGCATCAATCAGCCCCCGGGCGAACTGGGGCAGGATCAAGGTGGCGGTGGAGGAGGCGATCAGGGCCAGGATGGCCACCACGATCCGCCCCCGATAGGGCCGCAGGAAGGGCAGCAACGCCCTCAGGGGGGCCAGGGACTTGGCCTTGGGCCGCCCCGCCGCCACCCGGGCGGTTTCCTTAGAAAAATCGCTGTCACCCCTAGCCAATGGCGAGCGCCTTTTTGTTAACAGAGGGCTGTATATAGGGGCTCTGCGTCCGCGCCAAAGAAACTATTGCCGCCGAGCTGCTTGCGGGGACTTTGGGCGTCCCGTATAAGCCCGCCCTCCGCAGCTCGTCAGAAATGGGCAGCGCCCGAAAAGAAAGTTCGCGTCATGAAAAAGGGCATCCACCCCGACTATCACTTTGTCGAAGTTCAGCTGAACGACGGCACCACCTACAAGACGCGCACCACCTATGGGACCGCTGGCCAGAAGGTCACGCTGGACATCGATCCCTCCACCCACCCGGCCTGGACCGGCGGCGACGCCAAGCTGATGGACCGCGGCGGCCGTCTGACGCGCTTCAACAAGAAGTTCGCAGGCTTTGTGAAGGCTTAAAAACATTTCAATCGAATACCAAAACGCCGCCGATTTCCGGCGGCGTTTTTGTTTCTATTTGAAGGCTTGCGCCAAGACATCCATTTGCCCACGCGCGCCGGCCAGCGCCGCTTCGCCTTCGCCGAACAGAACGTCATCAAGACGGGCGATGCGGCGATACAGGCTGTCGCTGCGCGACAGCAGATCCTTGAGTTCTGCCGGCAGCGGATCGATGTCTTCGGCGTATTGGCCCAGACAAATTTCACGGCTTCCCAGGCGATAGCGGTCGTTCAACGCGTCATCGCGTTCCATGTCGCCGTCGCGCACGGCGCGCTGCACCAGCAGCCAGCTGGCGGCCTGCATCAGGCGGGTGGTGACGCGCATGCTTTCGCCAGCATAGAGCGTCGCCGCCTTGCGCGGCAGGACGCGGGCTTCCTCGCGGCCCTTGCCGTCCAGATAGCGCGCGGTTTCTTCCACTAGCGCCATGCCTTCGTCAAAGGTTCTGTCGAACATGGCGCCATCGGTGAACGACGCGGGTTCTGTCTCAATGATCGGCATTTTATCCCCGTAAGCTGGTATTACAGTATTGCGGCGGGACGCTAGCAAGCCCTATCGGCCCCGCAAAGCCGTCAGGTTGGTAAACAACTGCAATATCGCTGCTTATGCTTATTCCTGCTGTGAAAATTACCACATTCACTTTTTGAAGAAACTTTCCGCCACGCTTTTTGTGGCGTTGCGGTGCTTTATCGCCTCGGCGCAGCGGGCGATTTCCGCTTCCAGCCTTGTGATGCGCTTTTCCAGTTCATGCGCCGAGAGGGCGGAAATATCCTCGCCCAGCAAGATATCAGGCAGCTTCTTGGACGGTTCATCCAGGTCCATGGTTTCGCATTGACTGGTTTCGCGTTTAGTCTGCTGCGGCCACGAAAGCCGCGCAAGTGATGAACGTTGTTCATGTTGAAAATTCGGGCCGGGATTACCGGCTTGTGATCGATCAGGCGCCGCGCCCGGCCCCTGGTCCCGACCAGGTGTTGATTGCCGTCACCGCCGCGGGCCTGAACAATGCCGATCTGTTACAGGCACGGGGCCATTACCCTCCGCCGCCCGGCGCCTCTGCAATCCTGGGCATGGAAGTTTCGGGCACTATTGCGGAACTGGGCGCAAATGTTAGCGGCTGGACGGTGGGCGATCCGGTCTGCGCCCTGTTGCCCGGGGGCGGCTATGCGCAGTTCGCCGTGGCCGATGCCGGCTCGCTGCTGGCCGTGCCCGGCACGGTCGACAGAATCGAAGCCGCAGGATTGCCAGAGGCGGCCTTCACTGCCTGGACCAACATTATGGATACAGGACGGCTGGCTCCGGGTGAGACCTTGCTGATCCATGGTGGCACCAGCGGCATTGCCAGCCTGGCTATCCAGATTTTCGCCGACCTGGGCCATACGGTTTTCACCACTGCCGGCAGCGACGAAAAATGCGCAGCGGCGCGCGGATTCGGCGCGGCGCGAGCGATCAATTACGCGCGCGAGGATTTCGTCCAGGTCATCAAGACCGAGACGGCCAGCAAAGGCGTCGACGTGATCCTAGACATGGTCGGCGGTGATTATGTCCAGCGCAACATCGAAGCCGCTGCCGTTTGGGGACGGATCGTCAACATCGCCTATCAGAAAGCCAGCAAGACCGAGGTGAACTTCGCGCCCGTCCTGACCAAGCGCCTGACCCTGGCGGCGACGACCCTGCGAGGCCGCACCCCCGAACAGAAGCACGCCATCCGCGACGCGCTGCTGGCCAGGGTCTGGCCCCTGCTGGGAAGCCGGATCAAGCCGGTCATCGCCCCTGATGCCCAAAGCCACCGCCGTCTGGCTGGTGGACAATACCGGTCTGTCCTTTGAACAGATCGCGGACTTCTGCGGCCTGCATCCACTGGAAGTAAAAGGCATCGCCGACGAAGACGTCGCCAAGGGCATCAAGGGCCAGGACCCGGTGGCCACCGGCCAGCTGACCCGCGAGCAGATCGCCGAAGCGGAAAAAGATCCCAAGAAGCGCCTGAAGATGGCGGCGCCCAAGCACAAGATGCCGAACGTGCACCAGAAGCGCGCCCCGCGCTACACGCCCGTCAGCAAGCGCCAGGACAAGCCCGATGCGGTGTACTGGATCATCCGCAACCATCCGGAATTTTCCGACAGCGACATCATCAAGCTGATCGGCACCACCAAGGCGACCATCGCCAAGATCCGCGAGCGTTCGCACTGGAACGCGGCCAACATCAAGGCGGTGGACCCGGTGACCCTGGGCCTGTGCTCGCAGCTGGAACTGGATCTGGCGGTCAGCCGGGTCAATGCCAAGCGCGAACGCGCCGAAAAGCGCGCCGCGCGCAAGGGAGCTTCGTTGAAGAGCATCTCGGAAACCACCGGCAGCGGCGCGCCCCTGGTGGAAATGCCGCCGCGCGAAGAAGCGCCGTCGGAAGGCGTGCCTGCGCCGGACGATGAAGGCCTGTCGAGCGAACTCGAGCAGGACTAAAGATAAATCGCCGCTGCGATTCCAAGAACAACCACGGCCAGGAACGCGATCAAGGTTGCCTCGAGATATTTCTCGAGCAGTATCTGTGCGCGCTCGCCGAAGAAATGCACCAGCATCGCCTCGATCACGATATAGCGGATGCTGCGGGTGATCGCCGAATACAGCATGAAGAGCGGGAAGCTGACGCCGGCCAGACCGCTGGCGATCGTCACCAGCTTGTAGGGAATGGGCGTGGCGCCCTGCAGCATGATGTAATAGGCGTTCTGGCTGTATTGGGCGCGGTAATATTCCACTTTGGCCAGCGGAATATGCAAAGCGTGGATAAGCCATTGGCCCGCGGTTTCCCAAAAAAGCGCACCGATGGCATAGCCCAGCATGCCGCCCGCCACCGACCAGAAGGCCACCCAGGCGCCCAGCCGGAAGACCCGCTTGCGGTCCGCCAGCATCATGGGCAGCACCATCACGTCCGCGGGGATGGGAAAGAAGCTGGCTTCGGCGAAGGCAAAGACCGCCACCATGGCCCAGGCGTGGCGGCCGCTGGCATTTGCCTGCATCCAGGCATAGATGGCGCGCAGTCCACGCGGTTTCTTCTCAGGAAGGTCGATGATGCTCATGGGCGGTGTCTAACATTACCGCCGCCTTCATCCAACCTTGCCGCAAAAGCCCGGTTTCTCTAGCGTGCGGCTCCCATGGCCGCCCCAAAAGCAAAAAAACAGACCAAACGCAAAGGCGTCACAAAGACGGGCAAGCCCTATAAAATGGGGCTGGACCGTACCCTGGCCAACTTCCAGCCGCTGACGCCGCTGCACTTCCTAGAACGCGCCG
>JAPLPI010000040.1 GCA_026400305.1 Alphaproteobacteria bacterium
CTGTGACTTAACGTTGTTCATATGCGGTTCAGCCAGCGCCTTGGAAGCCGCGCTCGTTATTCCCTTTAGAAAAGCTGGCTAAAATGCCGGCGCTGCTGGAGGAACACGCTTGTCGAGCAGGGTCTGTTTTCTGGTGACAAGCTGGTGACGCCGCTGGGTGGCAACTAAAGCGCGGTTGACCTGCGCGGGGTGCCGTGGCATCGCCTGTTATCCCGCCCAAGCTTTAACGTACCATGCCGCTGCCCCGCCTGTTATCCGGACTGTCCCAGATCGCCCCCGATCACGATGCGCTGATCTGCGACGTGTGGGGTGTGGTGCATGACGGCAGCCGCCACCATCCTGCCGCCGCGGACGCCTTGTATCGCTTCAAGGAAAAACACGGGCCGGTGGTGCTGCTGACCAACGCGCCGCGCGTGCCGGCGGAAGTCGCCGCCCAGTGCGCCAGCTATGGCCTCCCCCCCGATTGCTATGACGCGATCGTCAGCTCCGGCGGCGCGGCACGCAAGGAGCTGGCGTTGCGCAGCGCCGCGCGAACTTTGCCGCTGCATTATATCGGCCCCGACCGCGACCTGCCGATGATTGAGGGTTTGGATATTCGCCGCACCGATATTGCCGAGGCTGACGTGTCGCTGGCCATCGGTCTGCGCGACGACATGACCGAGACGCCGGCCAACTATGTTGACGAACTGGCGGCGATGAAGGCGCGGGGCCTCACCATGCTCTGTGCCAATCCCGACCTGGTGGTGCACCGAGGCACGCGCCTGGTCTATTGCGCCGGTGCGCTGGCCAAGGACTATGAGGCGCTGGGCGGGCAGGTGATCTATTACGGCAAGCCTCATCTGCCGGTGTACCAGGCCGCCCTGGCCGCTGCCGGCAACCCCAAAAGGCCCCTGGCGGTGGGCGACGGCCTGCTGACGGACATAAAAGGCGCCAATGCCGCAGGCTTGGACGTCCTCTTCATTGCCGATGGGGTTCATGGCGAGGAGATTGCACCTTATACTGAAGAACACATGGCGGCCCTGTTCACCCGGTTCGGGGCGAAGGCTGGTACCGTCACCCGCAAACTGGCCTGGTGAACAATGCCCAGCGTTTATCTCGATGAGCTCAAGCCCGGCATGGCGGCCAGCAGTACGCACACCGTCACCGAGCGGGATGTGCAGCTGTTCGGCGAGGCCACCGGCGACATGAACCCGGTGCATTTCGACGAGGAATTTGCCCGCAAGAGCATTTTCCGCGGCCGCATCGCGCATGGCGCGCTCAGCATCGGCTATATCTCGGCGCTGCTGGGCACCCAGCTGCCGGGCGAGGGTTCGATTTTCCTCTCGGCCAGCATCATCTTCAAGATTCCGGTGCGGATCGGCGATATCGTCGTGACCACCGCCACGGTGCGCGAAGTCAATGGCCGGGCCGCGGTGATGGATTGCGAATGCACGGTGGAAGGCAAGCAGGTGCTGACCTCGGAGGCGCATGTGCTGGCGCCGAAGCGTCCCTCCGGGGCCTGATGCGGATATTCCGTCATTACGACGATGTGCCGCCCGCCTTGCGCGGCGCGGTGGTGGCGATCGGTAATTTCGACGGCGCGCACCGGGGCCACCGTGCCCTGATCGCCGAGGCCAAGATACAAGCCGAAGCGCGCAGGAGCCCGCTGGCGGTGCTGAGTTTCGAGCCGCATCCGCAGGAATTCTTCAAGCAACTTCGTTCCGATGGCGGGCTGCCCCCCGCGGGGCCCGATTGCTTCCGCCTGACCCCGCTGCGCGCCAAGGCGCGGTTGCTGGCGGATCTGGGCGTAGATGCCCTGTTCGCGCTAAACTTCGACGCCGACATGGCCAGGCGTACTCCGCAGAGTTTTGTGCTGAAAGTCCTGGTCGAAGGACTTGGCATTTCGGGTGCGGTGGTGGGCCATGACTTCGAATTTGGCAGTAAGCGCGCCGGCAATCTGGCCAGCTTGTCCTATATGGGCGAGATGGAAGGCTTCACCGTCACCGCCTTCGATACTGTCACAGCGTCCGGCGATGAAAAGATTTCCTCCACACTGATCCGCAAGATGTTGCGCGAGGCGCGGCCCGAGGAAGCGGCGCGCCTGCTGGGCCATCCTTGGGCGGTCGAGGCGCGGGTCGAACATGGCGATGCGCGGGGCCGCACCATGGGCTTTCCCACAGCCAACATGCATCTGGGCCACTGCTTGGCACCGGCCTTCGGGGTCTATGCGGTGCGGGTCAACCTTCTGGAAGGCGACCGCACCGTCTCCCGCCATGATGGCGTGGCTAATTTCGGCATCCGGCCCATGTACCAGGTGAACGCGCCCTTGCTGGAAACCCACCTGTTCGATTTCGACGGCGATCTCTACGGCAAGTACCTGTCGGTGGAACTGATCCAGTACATACGCCCCGAAGCCAAGTTCGCCGACCTGGACGCCCTGATTGCCCAGATCAGGGCCGACACCGTCAAGGCACGGGAAATCCTCGCGAAAACGGCCTAGTGGACGGTTTGGACACCCCCTGTTAGAAGCGTCCCCCATGTCCGACAAACCTGCGCAAACCACCGATTACCGAGCGACGCTGTCCCTGCCCGCCACCGACTTTCCCATGAAGGCGGGCCTGCCTGAGGCCGAGCCAAAATGGCTGGCGCGCTGGGCGGAAATGGACCTGTACGGAAAGCTTCGGGCCCGTGCCAAGGGCCGGCCCCTGTTCGTGCTGCATGACGGGCCGATCTATGCGAACGGCGACATCCATTCGGGCACCGGCCTGAACCACATTCTCAAGGACTTTGTGGTGCGCTCCCAGGGCATGCTGGGCAAGGACGCGCCCTATGTGCCCGGCTGGGACTGCCACGGCCTTCCCATCGAATGGAAGGTGGAAGAGAAGTTCCGCGCCGAGGGCAGAGCCAAGGACGACATTCCCAAGGATGTGCTGCGCACCGAGTGCCGCAAGTTCGCAGGCCACTGGCTGAACATCCAGCGCGAGCAGATCAAGCGGCTGGGCCAGATCGGCGATTTCGAACATCCCTACACTACGATGAACTTCAAGGCCGAAGCGGTGATCGCGCGCGAGGCGATGAAGTTCGTGGAGAGCGGGCTTCTCTATCGCGGCTTCCGCCCGGTGATGTGGTCCCCGGTGGAAAAGACGGCCTTGGCCGATGCCGAGGTCGAGTATCACGAGAAGCAGTCGCCTACGATCTATGTGAAATTCCCGCTGCTGAAGTCGTCGCCGGAACTGGCGCATACCTTCATCGTGATCTGGACCACCACGCCATGGACCATTCCGGGCAACCGCGCCATCGCCTTCTCGCCGACGATTTCCTACGGCCTCTATGAAGTGGCCGATGCCACCGACGGATCGCTGGCGCGCCCCAGCGAACATCTTCTGCTGGCCGACACGCTGGCCGAACAGGTCGCCAAGCACGCCAAGATGATGCTCAGCCGTGTGCGCACCGTGGCCGCGGATGAACTGAAATCGCTGGTGGCGGCGCACCCGCTGCGCAGCCTGGGCTATGATTTCGAAGTGCCGGTGCTGCCGGCCGCTTTTGTTACCGCCGATATCGGCACCGGCTTTGTCCATAACGCGCCTGGCCATGGCGAAGACGATTTCGAGCTGATGCTCAGCCTGGACCGCGACTATCCGGCCAAGAATCCGGATGCTTTCTCGCTGGTGCAGCCGGACGGTTCTTACGCGCCGCATGTCCCGGCCTTCGCCGGCAAGCGTATCCTGACGCCGGAAGGCAGGGACGGCGACGCCAATGGTGCGGTGATCAAGGAACTGATCGCGCACGGCAAGCTGCTGGCCAAGGGCAGCTTGCGCCATTCCTATCCGCATAGCTGGCGCTCCA
>JAPLPI010000183.1 GCA_026400305.1 Alphaproteobacteria bacterium
GGCCCAGAGGCTGCGGAAACGTGCCGCCAGTGAAGCCGTGGGCCAAAGTGATGCCATGCTCGTTGACCCACGAGACCGCGCTGAGGAACCGCATCAACAGCTTCCGGCAAGCCGTAGCTTCGAGATCGGACCGCTCTCGAATTGCGACGCCTCCGTAGCATTCGCTTGTGATCGGAATGATCCAGATGTCCTCGCCGCGATAGCGATACTTCTGCGCTTTCACAGGCCATGACGAGTTCGTGTCAATGCTGGCGACCACCCAGCCACCGCGCTGCGCCAGTGCGTCAACTAGCACATCCCGGATGCTTCGCACTTCAGGGAAGCGGAAGCCGCCTGTCCGTTCTGGTTCTCCTTTCGCGGCTTCGCTGCCCGGCTTATCGTCTGCCATGCCTGTTACCTCTAACCGATGGAGATGGGGTCGGCACCGGCAAGCTTCAATCCGCCCGGCCTCACCGAACGGCGTGTAACGACGCGCTGGCTATCCATCTCCGGACCAGAACAACCGTTCTCGGTGGCGGGAACAGACAGGCATTCCCATGTGCCCGCCATGTGCCCGGACCGTTTGAGATGCCTTGTAACGCCTTGAAATTGCTCGGTCCGGCCTGTGCCCAATAGGTAGCGAAAATTTCGGCGCGAAACGCCATTCGTTCTTGCAAGAAATGCTGATTTTATTGGCTTAGATGAATGGTGCCCAGGGACAGAATCGAACTGCCGACACGTGGATTTTCAATCCACTGCTCTACCGACTGAGCTACCTGGGCACAGGGCGGGACGGCTTATTAGGGGATGGTCCCCGCCCTGTCCAGCGCCAAGGATTCAGTCCT
The DNA here is from genome assembly GCA_026400305.1 of Alphaproteobacteria bacterium. Taxonomy (GTDB): domain Bacteria; phylum Pseudomonadota; class Alphaproteobacteria; order Micropepsales; family Micropepsaceae; genus Rhizomicrobium. The sequence continues at coordinate 825 of JAPLPI010000183.1, forward strand.
CGTCAGGGTCATTTTCCGAGGGGTTTGAGGGGGTTGGGTCCACCGGCGGGCCGGGGATGGCATAGCCGCCCTTGAACCACTGGTTCAGATCCAGATCGGCGCAGCGTTTAGAGCAGAACGGCTTGAACCGCTCCGCGGCCAGCTTGCCGCACAGGGGGCATTTAGCGGCCATGGCCACACCCCGCCAGCAGGGCCGTGGTCAGGGCCAGCGGCAGACCCACCACATTGGAATAGGAGCCGGAGATTTCCTTGATCAGCATCTCGGCCCGGCCTTGGATGGCATAGCCGCCGGCCTTGCCTACACCTTCGCGGCTTTGGACATAGTCCTCGATCTGGGCCTGGGTCAGCCGCAGCACCGACACGCGCGTGGTCGCCACGCGAGTGCGCAATTTCCCGTCCGGCGTCACCAGCGCCACCGCTGTTATCACCTGGTGCCGCCGGCCCGACAGCATCGCCAGGCAGGCGCGCACTTCAGTATCGTCGCCCGCCTTGGGCAGAATTCGGCGGCCCAGCGCCACCACCGTATCGGCGGCCAATATAAAGGCCGGCTTTCCGCCCTTAGGATTCGAGAGCCAGTCGCCCTGTACCTTCCGGGCTTTTTCCGTGGCCAGGCGCAAGGCATGCAGGCGCGGTTGCTCGGCCTTGCGGACGGTCTCGTCGATGGCGGCAGGCAGGATGAAATCGGGAATGATTCCGACCTGCGCCAACAGGGCAGCGCGGCGTGGGCTCTCGCTGGCAAGAACCAGCAACGTCTTAGCGGAAGCGGTAGGTGATGCGACCCTTGGTGAGGTCATACGGCGTCATCTCGATCATCACCTTGTCGCCGGTCAGCACGCGGATGCGGTTCTTGCGCATCTTGCCGGCGGTATGGGCGATGATGATGTGGTCATTGGCGATCAGCTTCACGCGGAAGGTCGCATTGGGCAGCAACTCGTCGATGATGCCCTCGAACTCCAGCAATTCTTCTTTGGCCAATGGGTCCTCTTTGGAGACGTTATGCGAGGTGGGGGGATAGGGGGGAAAAGACCGAAAGGCAAGGCTTTTCAAGTATTTTCCTCAAGTATCGGCGGCCGCAGGGTCCAAAAAGCGCTGTTTTAACCGCTCCATCAGCCCGTCCCGAACCGCCCGGTAGGCCGACAGGCGCTGCTCGCGCGAACCCTCCACCGCCGTGGGGTCCATGGTGGGCCAGTATTCAACCGTGGTCGCAGCGGTGCGGGTGAGTTCCATCGCCTTGTGCTGGGCTTCGGGCGACAGGGTGATCACCAGGTCAAAACTGCCATCTTCCAAATCCTCGAAGCGGCGCGGCTGGTGCTTGGCGATGGCCAGGCCAATCTCGTCCATCGCCTCCACCGCCAGGGGGTCCATGCCCCCTGCCCGCACCCCCACCGACTCGATGTGAATGTCGCGCGTCAGATGGCACAGTATCGCCTCCGCCATCGGCGAGCGGACCGCGTTCATGGTGCAGGCGAAAAGCACGGCCTGCGCCATCGCTCAACCCCGCATCTGAAATACGCAAATCAGCGTGAACAGCCGTCGCGCTGTGCCGAAATCGGTTTCCACCTTGCCCGCCAGCCGCGCCTGCAATTCCTTGGCGCCGTCGTCGTGCAGGGCGCGGCGCGCCATGTCGAGCGACTCGATCTGGTAGGGCGGCGCGGTACGGATCGCCTTATAATAGTTGTCGCAGACTAGGAAATAGTCCTTCACCGTCTTGCGCAACGGCGCCAGCGACAAGGTCAGGCGTGCATGGCCGCTACCGTCTTCCTGCCGCACGTCCAGGATCAGGCGGCTTTCTTCGACGCCCAAGGTCAGGTGATAGGGACCGCCGGGCGAGCCGTCCGGCTTGAAGAGGTTGTCATCCAGCAGATCACAGATCGCGACTTCGCTTTCCTGCTCGATGGCGCGGCTCCGATTGACGACACTGGCTTCGTCCAGGGCAATCTGGGAAAGCCGGTAGTCCGACATCAGTCTTTCCGGTTGAGACGTGAGGCGATGGAGCGGGCATGGGCTTCCAGGCCCTCGGCTTCCGCCAGGACCAGGGCATCCGGCCCGATGGCGGCCATGCTTTTGGCGTCCAGCCCCAGCAGGGTGGTGCGCTTCATGAAGTCCAGCACCGACAGGCCGGAGGAGAAGCGCGCCGTGCGCGAGGTGGGCAGCACATGGTTGGGCCCGGCGATGTAATCGCCCATGGCTTCGGGGGTGTGACGGCCCAGGAAGATGGCGCCGGCATGGCGCACCTTCTTCAACAAGACGTCAGGATCGGCGGTGGCAATTTCCAGATGCTCGGCGGCGATGGCATCGGCCAGCGGCACGGCATCGTCCAGCGTCTTGACCAGAATGATGGCGCCATTGTCCGCCCAGCTTTTGCCGGCGATGTCCTTGCGCGGCAGGATGGCGATCTGGCGCTCCGCCGCGGCGGCAACCTTGTCGGCAAAGTCGGCGTCATCGGTGATCAGGATGCTTTGCGAGGATGGATCATGCTCGGCCTGGCTGAGCAGGTCGGCGGCGATCCATTCCGGATCGTTCTGGCCATCGGCGATCACCAGGATTTCTGACGGTCCAGCGATGGAATCGATTCCGACCTGGCCGAACACTTCGCGCTTGGCGGCGGCAACATAGGCGTTGCCGGGACCAACAATCTTGTCCACGGCGGTAATCGTCGCGGTGCCATAAGCCAGCGCCGCGACGGCCTGCGCCCCGCCGATACGATAGATGTCGGTGATGCCGGCGCGTTTCGTCGCCGCCAGCACCAAGGGATTTATGCTGCCGCCGCTAGCAGGCGTGACCATGACAATGCGCGCCACGCCGGCGACCTTGGCCGGGATTGCGTTCATCAGAACGGACGATGGATAGGAGGCCGTGCCGCCGGGCACGTAAAGCCCAACACTGTCTAGGCTGGTCCAGCGCCAGCCCAGCACCGCGCCAATATCATCGGTGAAGCGTTCGTCCTGGGGGATCTGGCGCCTGTGATAGCTTTCGATGCGCGAGGCAGCGGTTTCGATCGCGGCAAGCTGTTCCTTGCTGACCTTGGACAAGCAGGCTTCGATCTCGGCGGCGGAAATCTTCAGCGTTTCGACCGTGACATTGGCGCGGTCGAACTTGTTGGTCAGTTCCACCAGCGCCGTGTCGCCGCGCTTGCGCACGTCCGCCACAATGCCCCGCACCACGGCGGCGACATCTTCTTCTTCCTCGCGCTTGGTGAAGAGCAGGTCCTGGAACTGCTGGGGGAACGTCGCGTCGGACGCATTGAGCCTACGGGCCATCTGCGGCCTCGTGATCGGGGGTACCCCGCGCCGCCCAGGGACCGCTTCTGTCCGCCAGCTCAGCGTCGATGCATTCCACCGTAAGGCGCAAGGCGCCGCCACCGGCCAGCACGATCTCGATCACCCCGCCGGGATCTTCGTCACCATTGGGTGTGAAGGTTGTCGCGAGAATGGAGACCACCGCTTCACCGGCGCCCAGCTTGACCTTGCTAGACTGAACCTTCAGAACGCCGTCAAAATACAGCCCGGCGCGCAGACGCGTCTTGCCGCCATCTTCCCAGGCAAGCCGGTTCACCACCGCCGCGAAGCGCCGCTTTTGGGGCAGCCAGACGAAATTCTTGAGCTTGACGACGGCGTCCTGCAGCCGGGCCGACAGGATTTCCAGATCCTCGGCATCTGCCGCCGCCAGCTTGAGGCGGCTCATTCCGAAACCCGTTCAATGTCGGCGCCGACACGGGAGAGCTTCTCCTCCAGCCGGTCGAAGCCGCGGTCCAGGTGATAGATTCGCCCGACATTGGTTTCGCCTTCCGCCACCAGCCCCGCCAGCACCAGCGATACCGAAGCGCGCAGATCGGTCGCCATAACCTGGGCGCCCTTGAGCTTTTCGACCCCGCGCACCGTGGCGGTATCGCCGTCGATGCGGACCGAGGCGCCCATGCGTGCCAGTTCGGGCACATGCATGAAGCGGTTCTCGAAAATCATTTCCTTCACCACCGACGTACCGTCGGCTACCGCCATCAGCGCCATGATCTGGGCCTGAAGGTCGGTGGGGAAACCTGGATAAGGCGCGGTGGTGACGTCCACAGACTTTGGCCGGCCGCCGCTCATGTGAATCTTCAGGCCGCGCGGCGTGGTGGCGACCTCCGCGCCGCTCTTGGTCAGTAGCGACAGTAGCGAGGCGATGGTGTCATGCGCGGCGCCGACCAGTTCGACTTCACCGCCGGCGATTGCCGCGGCGATGGCATAAGTGCCGGCCTCGATGCGGTCTGCCATCACCCGGTGCGCCGCACCGTGCAATTTCTCGACGCCGACCACGGTAATCTCGCTGGAGCCCAGACCCCGGATTTCCGCGCCCATCGCGGTCAGGCAGTTACCCAGATCGGAAATCTCCGGCTCGCGCGCCGCATTGACGATCTTGGTGGTGCCCTTGGCCAGGGTCGCCGCCATCATCGCGGTCTCTGTGGCGCCAACCGAGACGAACGGGAACACTATCTCCGCGCCCTTCAATCCGCCCGGCGCCTTGGCCGTGACATAGCCCTCAGCCAGATCGATCTGTGCGCCCATCGCTTCCAGCGCGTTCAAATGGAGCTCCACGGGCCGCGCGCCGATGGCGCAGCCGCCGGGCAGCGACACCTTGGCTTCGCCCATGCGTGCCAGCAACGGCGCCAGAACCTGGAAACTCGCGCGCATCTTGCGCACCATGTCATAGCTGGCGAACACCGAAGTGATCTCCTTCGCCTCCAGCTTCATGGTGTCGCCTTCGCCGAATTTGGCGGCCATAGTGACCTGGACGCCGACGCCAAAACTAACCAGCAGTTCGGCCATGCCGCGCACGTCCGCGAGGCGCGGCACATTGGCCAGCACCAGAGGATCGGCGGTCAGCAACGACGCCGCCATCAGCTTGAGTGCGGCATTCTTGGCGCCGCTGATGGGAATTTCCCCCTTCAGCGGCTTGCCGCCGCGGATACGAATACGGTCCATGGAACCGTTTGTAGCCGGGGCCTCATCCCAAGGAAAGGCTGACTAAAGGCAGGGCTAGGCTGACTTTTTTGGGGGCTCAGGCGACGATTCAGCCGGGAGGGGCGGGGGTGCTGACCGCTTGGCCGCTTTGCGGCGCTTGAGGTTGGCGCGGAGCGCCTCGGCCAGCTTTTCGGGGGAGGATTTGGCCATGGTGGGAAACTGAAAAGTCGCGCTTTCCTTCGTGGAATCCTTACGTTATAGCAGCCCTCCCTTCACCAACTCTGGGTTAAGGGTTCGGGCCTAAGGTCCGGAAATACCACGGTTGCCGTAGTAGCGTAGTGGTAGCGCAATCCCTTGGTAAGGGATAGGTCGTGAGTTCGATTCTCACCTACGGCACCATTTGCCTGTTTTCTGGGCACTCCGGGAAATCACAAATTGTTGCGCAAGCGTTTGAAATTGAAAATAAATCTGGAACATACGCGCGCATAGCTGAACATCCCAACGCATCGTGTCCGTCGTCAAAACATTTGGGACAGTCGAGGGCATAATTTAAGGAAGCATTGGCCTCATCTGGTTGGTTGATCTTATGCGGCGATCTTTTGGTGAAGCAAGCGTCTTTGAGTAATGGTGTTTCGTTTGATGCGTGCACGTTCGAGCAGGATTTCCTGGCCCCTGCCGAAGTAGACGTCTGCTGGCGTTACGTTTTCCAGGCTCTCGTGGTAGCGCCGATGATTGTAGTAA
>JAPLPI010000352.1 GCA_026400305.1 Alphaproteobacteria bacterium
GGGCCGTTCGAACTGCCGATAGAATGAAAAAGGCGCGGAGATTTCTCTCCGCGCCTTTTCTTTGACTTCGATCAGATCAACCCATGTGGGCCAGGACGGCCAACAGCAGCAGCGCCACGATGTTGGTGATCTTGATCATCGGATTGACGGCGGGCCCTGCGGTATCCTTGTAGGGATCGCCGACCGTGTCGCCGGTCACTGCGGCCTTGTGGGCTTCACTACCCTTACCGCCGTGATGGCCGTCCTCGATGTACTTCTTGGCATTGTCCCAGGCGCCGCCGCCCGAGGTCATGGAGACCGCCACGAACAGGCCGGTGACGATCACGCCCATCAGCATGGCGCCGAGGGCGTTGAAGGCCTGGGTCTTGCCCGCGATCCAGTTCACCAAAACGAACAGGACGATGGGCGAAAATACCGGCAGCATCGACGGGATCACCATTTCCTTGATGGCTGCCTTTGTCAGCAGGTCCACGGCGCGGGCATAGTTGGGCTTCTGGGTGCCCTGCATGATGCCCGGCATTTCGCGGAACTGCTTGCGCACTTCCTCGACCACCGCCCCGGCCGCGCGGCCCACCGCCGTCATTGCCATGCCGCAGAACGAATAGGGCAGCAATCCGCCAATCAACAGACCCACCACGACCCAGGGATCGGACAAGCTGAAAGTCGGCAGCTCAAGGCCGGCAAAGAAGCATCGGTGGTTTTGCGGACATCGCCCTCAAGACCGGCCATTTCGGCAATGCCGCCGGCATTGTCGGTAACCGGACCGAAGGCATCCAGCGCCACTACCATGCCCGCCAGCGACAGCATCGTCGACACCGCGATGGCGATGCCAAACAGGCCCGCCAGCATATAGGTGGTGATGATGCCGGCGCAGATCACCAGCGCCACCGGCGCGGTGGATTCCATCGAGATCGCCAGGCCCTGGATCACATTGGTGCCGTGACCGGTGACCGACGACTTAGCAATGGACTGCACCGGGCGGAAGTTGGTGCCGGTATAATATTCGGTGATGACGATCAGCGCGCCGGTGACGGCCAGGCCGACCACGCCGCACCAGAACAGCGTCATGCCGCTATAGTCCATGCCGCCCGAGTTGATCGCCGTGTCCATGCCGATCAGCTTGTCGGTGAGCGGCCACAGACCGATCAGCGACAGCACCACGGTGGCGATCACGCCCTTGTACAGCGCGCCCATGATGTTCTTGGAAGCGCCCAAGCGCACGAAGAAAGTGCCAATGATCGAGGTGATGATGCTCATAGCCGCGATAGCCAGCGGATAGATCATCAGCTGGGCCTTGATGTCGCCCGAGAAATAGATCGAGGCCAGCACCATGGTGGCGACGGTGGTCACCGCGAAGGTTTCGAACAGGTCGGCCGCCATGCCGGCGCAGTCGCCGACATTGTCGCCCACATTGTCGGCGATGGTGGCTGGATTGCGGGGGTCGTCTTCAGGAATTCCGGCTTCGACCTTGCCCACCATATCGCCGCCAACGTCGGCGCCCTTGGTGAAGATGCCGCCACCAAGGCGCGCGAAGATGGAGATCAGCGAGGCACCGAAGCCCAGGCCCACAAGGCTGTCAACGATAATTCGGCTCTGCTCGGTGTTTTCCAGGCTCAAGCCAAGCCCCATCGTCAGGAAGGCATAGTAGCCGGCGACGGCCAGCAGCCCCAGGCCCACCACCAGCATGCCGGTGACGGCGCCGGAGCGAAACGCCACCGACAGGCCGGCGGCCAGGCCGGAGCGCGAGGCTTCGGCGGTGCGCACATTGGCGCGCACCGAGACATACATGCCAATATAACCGGCGGCGCCCGACATGGCCGCGCCGATCAGGAAGCCGATGGCCACCTGCCAGTCCAGCACGAAGAAGGCTAGCGCGAAGATCACCACGCCGACCGCGGCGATGGTGGTGTACTGGCGATTGAGATAAGCGGCCGCGCCTTCCTGAATGGCGGCGGCGATTTCTTGCATCCGGGCATTGCCCGCCGACAGGCTAAGGACCGACTTAATGGTCCAAAGGCCATACAGGAGCGCAAGCACACCGCAGGCCAATACGATTTCTAATTCCATGTCGTCCCCCAGAGGTTGTTTTGTTTGGGTCGGAGAGAGCACCCACTCGGAAGAGGAGGAAGGGCTCGCGCCGATCCCCATGGCCGGTGCCTCGGCTGTACAAGCCCGACTCGCCGCTTCAAGGGCGCGCGAAGACTGCCAAAAGCCGCATTATGAGGCAACCAGAAAGCGGCTCGCTGCAGTGCGATATCAGGGTTCGCAGCGCGATTTTATTGGGTTCTTGTGCTCGTCCAGGGCCGGCTGGTCCACCGGGGCGGTGCGCGCCTGGGACTGGACGGTGTGCAGTTCGGCGATCTGGACCGTGCAGACGGTGATCAGTTTGACCTTGCCGGTGCCGATCACCTTGCGGGCATCGGCCAACATGCGCGATTCCAACCTGGGCACACCCACGCTTGCCGGGTCCTCCGCGGTGGTGACGGCAGTGCCGTTCACGTCACACACCATCACGTCCTGGATGAAGGGAAGCTTGTCGCGCACAGCCAGCGCGAAGCTTTCGGAAGTCTCGGTGAGACGGGTGGAGATGTAGGCGTAACCGGTCAGCTTGCCGTCGGCATTGGTCAGCGGCGCCATCAGGAATGGCATGTCGACATTGGTTCCGGGCTTGCCCTTCTTGGGCTCGCCGCCGTCCTTCTTGGCTTCGCCATGCTCAGCTTTCTCTTCGGCCGCGAGGGTCGGAATGGTCAGGGCAGCAAGTAGAAATGCCAAAATCTGGATTTTCCACATAGGAAGACCCTGACAAAACAGGGTTAGCGAACGGTTAAAAGTGCCGATAGCCGGCCTTCGGCAAGGCGACCTCTGCGCCACCCAAGGTCAGGCTGACGCCCTCGCCTTTTTCGACGCGGCCGATTTGCACAAAGGGTCCGGCTAGACCCGGCGGCGCGGTAAAGGCGATCTGGTAGTCATCGCCCGCCGTCACGGCGCGCGATAACGCAGCGTCTTTCCATAGCGCACGCAGGGGTGGCGACAGCGGCACTTTTTCGCCGTCCACCAGGATGCGCACACCGGACACGGACGCGATGTGGCCCAGGTCTGCAATCAAGCCGTCAGAAACGTCGACACTGGCATGGGCGACGCCTCGCAGCTTTTCCGCGAAGGCGACAGGCGGCTGGGGCACACGGTAGCACGCGATCAGGGCATCGCGGTCGGCATCGGACAGGCTGTGCTTCTCACGTTTGAAGATGGCCAGACCTCCCCCGGAATCCCCGATGGTGCCAGTGACGTAAACGGCGTCGCCAACCTGTGCGCCATCGCGCCGGATCATCTTGCCCTGCGGCACGAAACCAAACGCGGTCACGGAGATGGAGAGCGGGCCGTCGGTCGCGCCAGTGTCGCCGCCCAGCAGCGAAATGCCATATTCCTTCTGGTCCATCGCCAGCCCATTGGCGAAACCGGCCAGCCAGTCCGGCGCGATTGTGTGCGGCAAGGACAGGTTCAACAGATAGTGTGCCGGGCCTGCGCCCTTGGCCGCCAGATCCGACAGGTTCACGCGCAACGCCTTGCGGGCGATATCGGCGGAAGGATCGAAGGAAAAAAAATCCACACCCTCGGTCACCGTGTCGGTGGTGATGACTAGGTCCTGGCCGATGCGCGCCGGCAGCAACGCGGCGTCATCCTTCAGGCCGAAGGCGCCCTCACCCGCCAGTGGCGCGAAATAAGTCGCGATAATCCCAAACTCATCCATATCCCTCAGCATAAAGAAAAACGGCGGCGCCGTAAGGCGCCGCCGTTAATCTTTACGAAAGACCGGAGGTTAGTCGCCGGTCGCTTCAAAGTTGTGCAGGATCGGGGGACGCGGGTTGAACGGCACGCGGGTGGACCAAGGGGCGCTCGGATCGTTGCCCGCACGGTGCCAGCGGCCCTGGGCGGCGCTCATCACATCACCCGGATCGGTGACGAAATACTTCTCGCCTTCGACCTTCATGCCAATATGACCTTCCATGATGAACCAGAATTCGGTCCAGCCGACATGGAAGTGACCCTTGTTGGTATCCGGCGGAACCGGAGCGCCCTTGCCGCGCAGGATGTTGGACGTGAAGTGGTCATCCCACACGAACTTGCTGCCATAGGCCTTATCCGTGCCGTTGAACTCCTTCATGTAGTCCACATAGATCGGATTGGATTCCTTTTCCTTGGCCGGGCCGGTCAGGTTGGTGACCTTAGTATAGGTCATGCCCTTGACGGGATCTGGGGACTCGCTGGCCGGATAAAGCGGAACCGAGCCGACCTGACGCACTTCAAAGCGCAGGGCCGGGGTCGAGCCGACATTTTCCAGGGTGAAGAGGTGGCGGAAGGGCACGTTAACGAAGAAGCCCTTGGTGGCGACGAAAGGCTCATAACCGTCAATCGAGACCTTGATCGAACCGTCCCAGACGATGAACACCAGACGGTCGTCCGGATACATCTTCTGCTTGGTCTTCTTGCCGGCGCCAAGCGAGATGTAATCGCCTTCCTGGTCCTTGTTGCGGATGATGGGCTGCACCCAGTCGCCCTGGCCCTTATGCGAGGCCAGGATTTCCGACAGCTTCCAGTGAGGCTTATTCGGCGCGGTATAGGGCGTCGGCGTGGTCGGCTTGGGCGACCAAAAGACCATACCCTTGGCGAAATTGGTCGTCGGCATGTCTTCCTTGCCGAGGAACTGCGCGGAGGCCGGCAGCGAAAGCACCGCCGCGGCGGTGGCCGTCAGCAGGATATTGCGGATAGTCTTCTTCATTACTCACTCCCGGGGTTGAACAGTTACGTCAGCGCCTTTGCGGCGCCAGTCAGGAAGAAGCCGTGCCTTATGGCCATCAGGCTACTCCTGAGTTTTTTGTAATGACCTGACCTTGCAGGACATTCGTTGCAGTCGCAAGACCGCCGCAGGCTTTAAAACCCTTCGCAAATGCGAAGAGGCGCGCCTAGACCGGCATTTTCCTTTTCGTATGTTTGCGGCCCATGATCGCGGCCTCTTCATCGCACTCCAGCACCATGGCGCCGTCATCGATCTGGCCGATTACGTAATCCAATTTCTTGGGATCTGTTGTGCCCGCATTAAGGAACATCACCTTGTTCTTCTTGCACAGCTCCAGAACCCTTTTGCGCACCGCCACCATTTCCGGCATGGCGATAATGTCGGGCGGGGGCGAGCCGTCTTCGGGCATCACGTCGAGGCCGTAGAGCCAGTAGCTGTGATCGCCGGGTCCCCATTCGGCCATCAACAGGCCGGGCAGCGCCAAGGTGCCTTCGACCTGCTGGTCGCAATAGATATCCTCGATCTTCACGCCGAAGATCAGCTCGCCCCTCGGATTCAGAGGCCACAGGTCAGCGACGTGATTGTACTTGAACAGGTCCACGCCCCAGATCTGGGCGGCATACCCCCCGGCGGAGCCGCGCAGGCCGCGCATGGGCAAATCCTTGATGCCCGGCCGCTTGAAGGGATAGCGACAACCCATCTGCATGGTCACGGCCACGGCTTTGGTGTCACGAGCATGGCACTGATGGATCCCGTGAATGCCGCAATCCAGAAGCTGGGTCATCATCCAGCTGTTGGCGCGGGCATATTGTTCGTCCAAGCCGATGATGCCGGTTTCCACGAACACGGCCGGGGTCCGATGGCCGCTACGGGTGGGACCGCCATCGACCAGACCGCGCATGAATTCGCGCAGCTGGCTAAAATCGATCGCGCCATGCTCGAACTCGACATTGATGGCGTCATACCAAGTGCGCGCCATCTTCACGCCTTGGGCATAGGCATCCACGCCGGCTCCCAAGCCGGAGCCATTGTAATAGATAGGCTGGCCGTCTTCCCACAGCTCGATCGCCTTATTGATGCGACGGGGCTTGTAGTTCCAGTCCACCGTCGCCGGCTGAACATTACTGTTAGCCAGGCCCCGATCACCTGTCGGGATAGGCCGGCCCGCGGGGCCAGCGCGGCGGCCCTGCGCCTGGGCGTCACCGGTGGCGGCAAGACCGGCCACGGCACCAACGCCGGCGGCCAGGCCAAGAAAATCACGCTTCTTCATGTCCATGGATGATTACCCCGTTCTTGTTGCCGCAAGACTGGACCTATGCCTTTAGTCCGTACAGGGAAAACTGTTTTGCATCTGCGAGAACAGCGCGCTTTATGGGCCAAAACACGGCGCTGCGCGCTTTCGCCGCCTGCTGTTTGCGACACTTAGATAAACATTACCGAACAGAAATGTTCTGGATCAGAACTCGAGTTCGCCTTCCGGAACCGGCAGTCCGAACTCCGGCGCGCGCTTGCGCCTGGCGATAGTATCCAGCGCGGCATTGACGAACCCCGGTTCATCACCACCGAAGAAGGCGCCCGACACGGCGACATATTCGTCGATCACCACCTTGGCCGGCACATCGCAACGCGCCACAAATTCGAAGACGCCGCAGCGCAGGATGGCGCGCAGGATGGAATCCACCCGCTCCAGTTTCCATTTCTCGGACAGGGCGCCGGCAATGGCGCGGTCGATCTCCACCTGGTGCTTGGGCACGCCATTTACAATGGCATGGAAAAAATCGCCGTCGGGTGGCACCGGCAATTCACTGAAGCGATGCTCGGCGAATTCCTGCGCCACTTCCTCGGCGCCGTTACCGGACATTTCCATCTGGTAGAGCGCCTGCACAGCACCCAGGCGGGCGGCATGGCGGGCATCGCCCTTGGCTTCGTTGGCCGGGCCGTCATTCATCGCTGATAGCCCTGGCGTTCGGCGAAGGTGCACAGTGCAAGACAGGCACGCGCGGCGTCGCCGCCCAGGTCCTGGCGCTTGGCCAGGTCGTGGGCCGCGCTCTCGTCGCCCACCAGCACGATTCCGCTGCCCAGCGAAATGCCCGCGTCGCCCAGGGACGTGAGTCCGCGCAATGTTTCGACATAGTACATGTCGGCGATATGGGACGGGCCGGTGACACAGCCCAGCGCGACATAACCGTCAAAGGGACGCACCGAACGCGCCGCGATGGCGATAGCGGCGGGCAATTCCAGCACGCCGGGCACAGACACACGCTCGAAGCGCGCGCCGCCTTTTTCCAGCGCCGCGGTGGCGCCGTCAACCAGGGCGTCGGCTATGTCCGAATGATAACGGGCTTCGACAATTAAAATATTCATATCACACTTTGGCCCACGTCCCCTTTGGCGCGAAGCGCCATAAAGGGGAGGTGCCCGCAGCAAACCCTGGGTTGCAACGGGCGCAGGGGTTTAGGGTTTAACGTCGTCTTCACCTTCGAGTTCGCCGATCAGCATCTCGAAGTCACGAGTCTCGCGGAAATTCTTGTAGACCGAGGCGAAGCGGACATAGGCCACCTTATCCAGGCTGGCCAGAGCCTGCATCACCAATTCGCCGATCACATTGGCGGGGATCTCGTTCTCGCCCATGGATTCCAGGCGGCGCACGATACCGGTGATCGTGCGGTCCACCCGCTCGCGCTCCACCGGGCGCTTGCGCAGGGCGTGATTGATCGAGCGTTCCAGCTTGTCGCGGTCGAAGCTTTCACGCCGGCCATTCTTCTTGACCACGATCAGCTCGCGCAACTGCACGCGCTCAAAGGTCGTGAACCGTCCGCCGCATTCAGGGCTATGGCGACGCCGGCTAATAGCTGAATTGTCCTCGGAAGGACGCGAGTCCTTCACCTGGCTATCTTCATGTCCGCAGAACGGGCAGCGCATCTTGGGTTTTCCTTACGGATAGATCGGAAAGCGGTTACACAGATCGGAGACGCGGCGCGCCACGCTCTGTTCCACTTGGGCATCGCCCGCTTCATTCTTGGCCACGGCATCGACCACTTCCACGATCAGCTTTCCTACCTCGCGGAATTCGGCGGTGCCGAAGCCGCGGGTGGTGCCGGCGGGCGAACCCAGCCGGATGCCCGAGGTGATAACGGCCTTCTCGGTGTCGAATGGCACGGCATTCTTGTTGCAGGTGATGCCGGCGCGATCCAGCGCATGTTCTGTGGGACGCCCCTTGGCGCCCTTGGGACGCAGGTCCACCAGCATCAGATGGGTTTCCGTACCGCCGGTGACGATGTCCAGGCCACTGGCCTTGAGCACTTCGGCCAGCGCCTTTGCATTCTCCACCACATTCTTTGCATAGGTCTTGAATTCCGGCTTCAGAGCTTCGCCGAACGCCACCGCCTTAGCGGCGATGACATGCATCAGGGGGCCGCCCTGCAGGCCGGGGAATACAGCAGAGTTGATCTTCTTTCCGATCGCTTCATCGCGCGACAAGATCATGCCGCCGCGCGGACCGCGCAGGGTCTTGTGGGTGGTGGTGGTGACCACATCGGCATACGGCACCGGATTGGGATGCACGCCGCCCGCCACCAGGCCGGCAAAGTGTGCCATGTCCACCATGAACAGCGCGCCGACTTCGTCAGCGATCTTGCGGAAGGCTTCAAAGTCCCAGGTGCGGGCGTAAGCCGAACCGCCGGCCACAATAAGCTTAGGCTTATGCTCGCGGGCTAGCGCCGCGACCTGGTCCATGTCGACGCGCTGGTCGTCCTTGCGGACCGTGTAAGGCAGAGGCTTGAACCACTTGCCGGAATAGTTGGCGGGATGGCCGTGGGTGAGATGGCCACCGGCGGCCAGATCCAGGCCCATGAAGGAGTCGCCCGGATTCAACAGGGCATAAAAGGCCGCCAGGTTGGCGTTGGCGCCCGAATGGGGCTGAACGTTGGCGAAGGCCGCGCCGAACAATTTGCAGGCGCGTTCGATGGCGATCTGTTCGGCCACATCGACATATTCGCAGCCGCCGTAATAGCGCTTGCCCGGGTAGCCCTCGGCATACTTGTTGGTCAGGACCGAGCCCTGAGCTTCCAGCACCGCCTTGGATACGATGTTCTCGGAGGCGATCAGCTCGATCTTTTGGCGCTGGCGGTTCAGCTCGTCCTGGATGCTGTTGAAGACGTCCGGATCGGCGGCTTCCAGCCCTTGGGTGAAGTAACCGGACGGGGGGGGGATCGGGACAGCGGACATGCAAGCCTCTTTGCAACCAGAACGGGTACGGAGGCCGATATTGCGCCCCCGCGCAGGAATGGCGGATTTACCCCTTCCCCGGCACCAAATCTAGCGGCTTAGCCATAAATACAAGAGCTTCTTGCAAGGCACGGAAAAAACTGAGATTTCCTTTACCGACCAGCCGCCCTAGTGTGACGGGTGGAAACATGGGCTTTCGGGTTATGGGCAAAGAAATCGAGGACGACATCCTCAAGCTGGTGACGGAAATCGTCGCCGCCTATGTCAGCAAGAACACGGTGGCGGCCAGCGAGCTGCCCGGCATCATCAAGAATGTCCATGCCACCCTGGGCGGCTTCGCCGAACCTGCGGAACGCGCCCTGCCCCGCGCGCCCGCCGTGCCGGTCAAGAAGTCGGTCCAGCCCGACTACATCGTCTGCCTGGAGGACGGCAAGCGGCT
>JAPLPI010000118.1 GCA_026400305.1 Alphaproteobacteria bacterium
GCTTCGACGATGGCCGGCTGAAGGCGGCCACTTTCGACACCAGCCAGGGCTTCGGCCTGCGGGCGGTGGCGGGCGAAGCCACCGGCTATGCCCATGCCTCCGACATCTCCGAGGACGCCATCGCGCGGGCCGCCAATACCGTGCGCGCCGTCTCGCAAGGCTATTCGGGCACTGCCGCGGGCGCGCCGCCCCGCAGCAACGTCAAGCTCTATACCGACATCGATCCGCTGCAGACCGCGGGCTTTGAGAAGAAGGTCAAGCTGCTGGAAGAAATGAACGCCTATGCCCGCGCCAAGGACAGCCGCGTGCGCCAGGTGTCGGCCAGCCTGTCGGGCGAATGGCAGCGCATCGAGATCATCCGCGCCGGCGGCGAGACTTATTCCGATATCCGCCCCCTGGTCCGGCTCAATGTCTCTGTGGTGGTGGAAAAAGACGGCCGCCAGGAAAGCGGCAGCTTCGGCGGCGGCGGCCGGGGCAGTTACGAAACCTATCTGGACCCCGACTACTGGCAGGGCGCCATCGACGAGGCGCTGCGCCAGGCGCTAGTCAATCTCTCCTCCATTCCTGCCCCTGCCGGCGAAATGACGGTGGTGCTGGGACCGGGCTGGCCCGGCATCCTGTTGCACGAAGCCATCGGCCACGGGCTGGAAGGCGACTTCAACCGCAAGAAGACGAGCGCGTTCGCCGGATTGCTGGGCCAGCGCGTGGCGGCGCCCGGCGTCACGGTAGTGGATGACGGCACCATCGATGGCCGGCGCGGCTCGCTGTCCATCGATGATGAAGGCACCCCGACCCACCGCACCGTTCTGATCGAGGATGGAATTCTCAAAGGCTATATGCAGGACCGGCAGAATGCCCGGCTGATGGGCGTGGCCGCGACCGGCAACGGCCGCCGCCAGTCTTATGCCTCACCCGTGATGCCGCGCATGACAAACACCTACATGCTGGGCGGCGACAAGGACCCGGCGGAAATCCTGTCCAGCGTGAAGAAGGGCATCTATGCCAGCAACTTCGGCGGCGGCCAGGTGGACATCACCAACGGCAAGTTCGTCTTCAGCTGCACCGAGGCCTACCAGATCGAGGACGGCAAGCTGGGCGCACCGATCAAGGGCGCGACCCTGATCGGTTCGGGGCCGGAGTCGCTAACGCGCGTGTCCATGATCGGCAATGACATGAAGCTGGACAACGGCATCGGCACCTGCGGCAAGAATGGCCAGAGCGTGCCGGTGGGCGTGGGCCAGCCGACCTTGCGGCTGGACGGCCTGACGGTCGGCGGAACAGCACAGGCTGCCTGATGTCGCGCTACTGGTTCCGGCAGAAGACGTTTGGTTCCGGCGCCACGCCCAACACGTGGCAGGGGTGGACGCTGACGATTGTCATCTGCCTCTGCCTATTCGGTGTGGTGTTGCTGGGCCCGGCGATACGCGACAACGCGGTACGCGCGCTCTGGATGGTCTTGGGCATCGCCGTCACCGTCAGTGTTCTCATCTTCATTGCGTATCGCAAAACGGAAGGGTGCTGGCGCAGCGACGGCGGCGATGACTGACCTGATCTTCAAAATCGTGCCGCGCGCCAAATGGGAGGCCGAAAGCGGCGACTATCACGGCTCGGCCCATGACCGGGACGACGGCTTCCTGCATTTCTCCACGGCCGCACAACTGCCCGAGACGCTGCGACTTTATTATGCGGGCCAGGATGATCTGACATTGGTCGCGGTTGCCGCCGAAGCGCTGGGCGACAAGCTGCGCTGGGAATTCTCGCAATCCCGCAACCAGGATTTCCCACACCTGTACGGCGCCCTGCCCTGCGGCGCGATCAAATGGGCCCGGCCGCTGGAACGCGACGCCGGCGGCCAGTTCATCCTGCCGTCTACTTGACCTAATAGGTCTTGCTGAAGCCGTTGCGGTCGTTGGTCATGGTGACCTTGCCGTCCTTGGTGATCTCGGCATGGATCGCATAACCCTGGTCGGGCGGCGAAGTGAACATCTGCTTGGCATGGGCCGCCACCGCCGCGGCGGACGGATTGAGATTGGCGATCATGTTCTTGTCGCCGCTCCATTCGGGATGGGCGAAGCTTTCATGCGTCTGCCAGAAACCCATCAGGCCCGGCGAAGCCTTCACCACCTTGATGGGATCGGCGTCGCCGCCTTTCTTGCCGCCCGACCCCATCAGGGCGATATCGGGAAGCATGTCGGCGATGGAGGCCGGGTTGCTGCTGATCACCGAGCCATGCTGGGTGACGATCAGCAGATTGACATGGCCCAGCTTGCCGATGGGACAGGACAGCTCGCGCTCCTTGTCCCAGCTCAAGTCGCCGAACATGGCGATGGAGACCTTGCCGAAGCGCAGCAGCGAAGCCACCGAACGCCGGTTCTCCTCGCCGCCGACATCCTTGGTGCTTTTGCTTTCCGCCGTATCGCAGGCGGCAATCTTCTGGCCCGCGCCCGCCAGCGGCTTGGACAGCACCACGCCGTCGCTGGAGACGATGGTGTCGGTCATGGAGCCGATTGGGATCACCTGCCCCGCCTTGGCGACGATGTGCTTGTGGCCCTTTATGGTCTCCAGATATTTCGGATAGAGCTGGTCCGGCGCACCGCCCGCCAGATCGGGCGGCACCACTTCGCCGGGCTTGAGATGTTCGGCATTGGGGCCGTGGTCGATGAAGGTATCGACCGGAATGCGTGCGACCAGCTCCTGGATACCGCCGACATGGTCCATGTGATAATGGGTGGTGATCACATAATCGATCTTCGACAGACCCAGCTTCCTGGCCGCCGCCGCGATGCGGTCGGCGCTGTTCTTGGCACCATCGGGCGACGGCAGCAGCCCCGCCCCGCCCGGCCAGCCGGAATCGATCAGCAGCGACTTGCCTTCCGGCGTGACAAACAGCGTGCCGCCGCCGCCTTCCACATCAATGGACACAATCTTCAAGGTGCCTTCGGCTGCCAGCGAAGGCACAGTCAGGGCGGAGGCCAGCAGCGCGGCGCCAAGTGTTTTGCGGATCATGTTATTTCGCCCCATAGGTCTTGTTGAATCCATTGCGCTCATTGATGACCGTGATCTCGCCATTCTTCTGGATGCGCAGGCGCAACCCGAAGAACTTTTCCCTGGCCTGGTCGGTACTTTCATTGGCGATCATCTCGGCCGGCCCATTGATGTCGGCGGCCACCGTGGTGGTGTGAAGCTGCCAGACGCCCTGGATGCGCGGGCTGGCCTTGATGGTCTTCATCCGCTCGGCATCGGCGCCCTTACGGGCGGAGTTGCCGACAATGGCCACCACCGGCGCCAGCGCATTGACCGCCGCCGGGCTGCCCGACAGACCGGTGCCGTGATGGGTCGCCAGATACACATCCACCTTGCCGACCCGATCGATGGGGCAGAACAGATCCTTTTCCCGGTCCCAGGTCAGGTCGCCGAACGCCGCGATCTTGGTCTTGCCCCAAGAAATCACCGAGGCGGTGGAACGCGCATTTTCCTCGCCGCCATTGTTGGCCATGGCTTCCATGCCCGCACACGACGGATTGGCCTGCCCCGCGCCAGGAAGCGGCTTGGCAATGGGCTTGGCGTCAGCCATCACGATGGTGACGGTCATGCCGCCGATGTGAAACACCTGGCCCGGCCTGGCCACGATATGCGGCCGCCTGCCGATCAGCTCGAGATAATGGCGATACCCGAATTCGCTGGAGCCGGGCGGCGGATTCTTCATGTCGATTTCCGGCGCAGTGGGCGCGGGCGAGGCCTTGGTCTCGCGGTTTTCGCCATGGTCGATCACCGTGCCGATGGGAATGCGCTTGAGCAGTCCTTCAAAGCCGCCGATATGGTCGCCGTGATAATGGGTGGTCAGCAGGTAATCGATCTTCTTGACGCCCAGCGCGTTCGCCGCCGCCACGATGCGCTCGGAGCTGGGATGGTCGCCGGTGGCGCGGCTGACGTCCGGATTGCCGGTATCGATCAGCAGCGATTTGCCGTCGGGCGTGACGAACAGGGTACCGCCGCCGCCTTCAACATCGATGGACACCATCTGCAGGGCGTCGTCCCTGGCCGTGGCCGAACCTGCCAGCAGCGCGGCAAAGCCAACCGAAGTCAAAAACCTGCGAAGCATGAACCCCTCCCGATTATTTTTCCGCAGACTAGAGCTTTTGTGCGCGTGCGGCTAGGCTGGCGCCATGATCCCCATCACCGGTAAAGCACACGACCTGGGCGACGGATTTTTCGTCACCCGCCTGTTGCCGCAGATTGCGCGGCGCAGCATCGGCCCCTTCGTCTTCTTCGACTATTTCGGGCCGGTCGAGTTCGCGCCCGGCAAAGGCATCGATGTGCGCCCCCATCCCCATATCGGCCTTGCCACCGTCACTTATTTGTTCGACGGCTCGCAGATGCACCGCGACACATTGGGAACCGTGCAGGAGATCAAGCCCGGCGATGTCAACTGGATGACCGCGGGACGCGGCATCGCGCACAGCGAACGCACCGGCGATGCGGTACGCGCAAGCGGCCACCGCATGCACGGCATCCAGATCTGGGCCGGCCTGCCGATGGCCGACGAAGAAGCCCCGCCCGCATTCCAGCATTTCGGCGTTGCCGACCTGCCGGAGCGCGATGAGGGCGGCGTCACCCTGCGGCTGATCGCGGGCAGCGCCTTCGGCCTGACATCGCCGGTCAGGACTTTCTCACCCATCTTCTATGCCGATGCGCGCTTCGCACCCGGTGGCGCGCTGCATTATGGCGCCGAACATGAAGAGCGCGCCTTCCTGGTCATCGAAGGCGAGGTGCATGCCAGTGACACCGAAGTGCACGGCCCCGGCGCCATGCTGGCGCTGGAACCGGGCGAAGAGGTCACGCTTTACGCCGAAAGCTCCGCGCGGGTGATGTTGCTGGGCGGGGCGCCGCTGGAGGGCCAACGCCACATCTGGTGGAATTTCGTCTCCTCATCCCCGGACCGCATCGAGCGCGCCAAGCAGGAATGGAAGGACGGCACGTTTGGCCTCATTCCCGGCGACGACCAGGAATTCATCCCGCTTCCCGAACCCAAGAAATAGGTCACGTCATGAAATTCAATCGCCTGGGCCGCACCGGCCTCTATGTTTCCGAAATCGCCATGGGCACCTGGAGCTTTTCGGGCCGCAACTATTTCGGCGGCGCCATCGGCACCCTGGACCAGAAGACCGCCACCGGTTTCATCGGCCGGGCGCTAGAAGCCAAGGTCAAC
>JAPLPI010000370.1 GCA_026400305.1 Alphaproteobacteria bacterium
AATCGTCGGAATTTTCTGCAAAACACTGGAGCGTCGCTCAGTGTTCTTGCCGTTTCAGGCGGCAGCGCGTTCGCTGCAACTGGTAACGCGGTCGCGCTGAAATCGCCAAATGGCAAATCTCTGGCGGGCGTATTTCCCATCGGTTGGACGCCGTGCAAGCCGGACAACAGCTTCGACGCAGATGCGATGGTGAAGCAGCAGCAGTTCCTGAACCGGGGCAAGGTCGCTGGAATGGCTTGGCCACAAAATGCCAGTGGCTGGCAAAGTTTGACACAGGCGGAATGGCATGCCGGCGCCGAAGCACTTGCTTCTGTGAAAGGCGACGCCGCCCTTGTGCTTGGTGTTCAGACCGCCGGGTTCAATACAGCTGCATCGCAGGCTTACGCAAAAAAGGCGAAAAGCCTCAATGCCGATGGGATTATTTCCCTTGTCCCACCAGACGCCAGCGACGCTGATGTTGCTGCCTACTTTAAAGCGCTGTCCGACGCGAGTGGGTTGCCAATCATGGTGCAAGCGGTTGGAAATGTCAGCGTGGACAATCTGGTTGCATTGGCGAAGGCGGTTCCGGCGATCTTTGCGGTGAAGGACGAGGCCGGTGATCAGCTGGAACGCGCCCCAGATCTGCTGCAGAAAACGGGTGGCAGGATCGAGGACTTTTCCGGCGGCGGCGGCATGACTTTCTTTGCGGAGCTGGAGCTGGGGTTCCTGGGCACCTGTCCCTACACCGGTTTGGCCGACGTGCTGCAAGCCTGCTTCAACTCCTACCGTGCGGGTCGCAAGCGCGAGGCCTACGACACCTTTGGCCGGTTCTTGACCTTCAACTCGCTGCCGCATGCGAACGAATATGTGATGAAAGCGCGCGGGGTCTTCGCGGAAGATGCCGTTATGCGTTCAAACCCCGCGGTTCCGGGTGCGCCTGCCGGCGGCGGTCGCCGCCGGGGAGGGCAGATCACCGAAGCGCACAAAGCCGAGATCCGCCTAGCTTTGAACAACTATCTCAAACCATATCTTGTGGCGTGAAAATTCACATATAATTTGTTTCTGGAACGAGGATTGCGATGAAAAATGTTTTGCTGAAGCTTGCCGCAGCATTGTTGGTTGGCACCTGCGTAGGCGCTCTGGCTCAAAGCGCCGCCCCGTCCCGGCCGGGCGCAGCCCAGGCGCAATCGGGGGGCATCCCGCTTCCTACCAATGCCGGTGTCGTCGGCAGTGGGCCCATTGTCATGCCGCCGGTCCCCCGTCCGGGCGGCGCGTCGAACAGGCCGCGCGGTGACTTTACCATCCACAGCCGCCACCTTATTTATGTGACATTGCCAGGTTCCCTGGAGCGTCCGATGTGGCCGAACGGCTCGGGCATTGTCGTGCTTGATGCCGACAACAACTATGCCTTCGTCAAGCGCATTCATCTTTGGGATTATTCTGGAAGCATGGCGCCTGAAGATATTTCGGGCGTCGCCGCAAGCCCCGCGACCAATATGCTCTATCTGTCAGCACGTGGGCGACTGGGCGCTCTGGACCTGGCAACAGACCGCATGGTCTGGACCACGACCTTGGACGGAAAGTGCTGCGAACGGCCCCAGGTTTCCGCCGACGGAAAGACCCTGGTGGTCGGTTCGAACCTGCAGGACTATTGGTACGTACTGGACGCCAAGACCGGAAAGCTGATCAGGACCCTTCATGCTCCGGGCAGCATGGGCGCCCATAACCTGAACCTCAGCGCAGACGGTAAGCTCGCCTTTATGTCGCCCAATGGCAAGCTAGTGCAAGTGGCCGATATCGAGACCGGAAAGGTCGTTCAAAAGATCCAGTTTCCTGAAAATGTTCGTGTGCAGGCGCTGAACAAAGATTCCTCCAAGATCTATGTTAACCAGAACAACTTCCTGGGTTATCTCGTGGCCGATACCAAGACCGGAAAGATTTTGCAGACGGTGGAAGTCACCAGTGTCGATTGGCGGCCGGTTTGGAACAGGGTGCCAAAGCCGCGGGTGCCCCATGGATGTCCCAGTCACGGCATCGCCCTTACTCCTGACGGCAAGGAGGTCTGGATTGCGGATGCGCTGTTCCACAAGATTCATATATTCAGCAATACCGATAATCCCAAGGAGATTGCGAGCATCGACACGCCGGACGACGTTTTCTGGATTATGTTCGGCATCGACGGAAAGCTGGTCTATGCGTCCTCGGGCGATATCATCGACGTCGCCACACGCAAAGTTGTGGGTGTGACCAAAAGCGAATGGGGCACCAAGATGTTCAGCGAAAAGGAGTTGGACATGACGTTCGTGGATGGCCATCTGCAGCGCGTCGCCAACCAGTTCGGCAACGAATATGGTGACTTTGTCACTGCCGAAAAGCTGGGTGTCGGCCCGCACATGCCGGTGCTGCAGGGTGCTGCCTATCCGCTGGCAACGCCGACCGGAACCGATCCCAACGAGGGCATGAAACCGGCAATGGCCCAATAGCGCTTCAGGCTCTTTGTGAGCAGTCGCCTATTTTGTTCTGTATTGTCGATCGTCGCAACCATTGCGGGCGGCTGTTTGTTTTTGGCGGTTCCTGGTCAGCCTGCGCTGGGACAGACGATCGCCAGCGAGGCCACGACGCCAGAAGCGGCGGTGGTCAAGGTATGCGCCGGCTGCCACGGCATGCAGCTGGTCATGGATACGCCCAGGGACTATGACGCGTGGCATGATACGGTTCAGAAGATGATCGACCGGGGCGCGCGGGGCACGCCCGAGGAGTTCGATCTGGTCATGGATTATCTTTTCCAGAACATGACGCCAATCGACGTCAATCACGCCGATGCGGAGACCCTTATGGCTGTCCTGCACACCTCCAAAACGGGGGCAGACGCCATCGTGGCGCGCCGGACATCGCGGTCGTTCAAGGATTTGGCCGAACTAGAGGGTTCGATACAAGGTCTGGACAAGACGATGCTGGATGCAAAAAAACAGATGATCTTTTTTCAGTAGCGTGCGGAAGCCCAACCACCTAGGCGGCCTTCTGGTCGATCTTCCGCACCGGGGCGGATGGCGCTTCCCATCCCAACTCGCGGCTGATTTTCTCGGCAGCCCAGAGAACGTCCTTGGTCAGTGCCTGCATGCGCTCATCATCCATATATTGTGCGGCACTGGAAACGCTGATGGCGGCCTTGATTGTTCCGCTCGCATCGCGAACCGGCGCGGCGACACAACGAATTCGATCTTCATTTTCTTCCAGATCGAACGCGTAGCCAAGCAGCGCATATTCCCGCATGCGCCGCATCCAGGTGCTCTCCGGTACTCCATAGCG